>NZ_JARAYJ010000040.1:50904-77878 GCF_033794345.1 Streptomyces niveiscabiei | reverse complement strand
ACTCTATCAGATCCTTTTCCCGATCCGATTTCCTCGGTGCTTTCCGGTTCCCGCTCTCGCGTTTCCCTTCCGGCGTTTCCGACTCTATCAGATCCTTTCAGCGTCTGATTCCCAGTCAGCGGGGGTTGTCTTCCCGGCCGTTGGGCCGTTCCGACGAGTGAGACTTTAGCGGATTCCCGCCCTCCGAAGCCAATCGGGGGGCCGCGCCCTTTCGAACGTGGATTCCTCATTTCGCAAATACGCACACCAAAGAACACGACACCAGGTCGAGTGTTGGTTGGTACTTGCGGAATGGCTGTCCGGGGACCGACCGGGGTCGGCGCTCACGCTGGACAACTCGGAGAACACTACGTACCGGCCCCGGGGGTGTCAACTCCTCCCCCAGGGGCCACCCCGGAGGCGTACGCTGGCCCGCATGACGACGCGTACGTACACCCAGCAGTGGTGGGCCGCCTGACGGCGGCCAGTACTCACGTACGCAGCAACGGCCGCCGCCTCGGCGGCCGTTCTCGTTTCCTCTCCGAGATCGCGGGGGCCGACCGGGTCGGCGGCCCGGACCAGGAGGAGTGGAGATGACGAGGGTCTTCAGCGGGATCAAGCCGACCGGGCACCTGACGCTGGGGAACTACCTGGGGGCCATGCGGCGGTGGGCCGAGGTCGACCAGCACCGGTCCGACGCGGTGTTCTGCGTCGTGGACCTGCACGCCCTGACCGTGGACCACGATCCCGCGCGCGTGCGCAGGCTCAGCCGGCAGGCGGCGACGCTGCTGCTCGCGACGGGGCTGGACCCGCGGCTGTGCACTCTCTTCGTACAGAGCCATGTCGACGAGCACGCGCGGCTGTCGTACGTGCTGGAGTGCGTCGCGACCGACGGCGAGATGCGGCGGATGATCCAGTACAAGGAGAAGGCGCGGCGGGAGCAGGCGCGGGGCGGGAGTGTGCGGCTTTCGCTGCTGACGTATCCGGTGCTGATGGCGGCGGACATCCTGGCGTACGGGACGGACGAGGTGCCGGTCGGGGACGACCAGGCGCAGCACGTGGAGCTGGCGCGGGATCTGGCGGTGCGGTTCAACCAGCGGTACGGCCATACGTTCGTCGTACCGAAGGCGACGCATCCGGGGGTCGCGGCGCGGGTCATGAACCTTCAGGATCCGCTGGCGAAGATGGGGAAGTCCGACGATTCCGGGCCGGGGATCGTCTATCTCCTCGACGAGCCGGACACGATCCGCAAGAAGGTGCTGCGAGCCGTCACGGACAGCGGGCGGGAGGTCGTGTACGACCGGGCGGCGAGTCCCGGCGTCGCGAATCTGCTGGAGATCCTCGCGGCGTGCACGGGCGGGAACCCTGAGGATCTGTCAGGCGTTCACAAGTCGTACGGAGCGCTCAAAGCGGACACCGCCGAGGCTGTGATCGAGACTTTGCGGCCCGTGCAGGCCAGACACAAGGAGTTGTGCGCGGAACCAGGGCATGTGGAAGGGGTGTTGCGGGAGGGAGCGGAGAGGGCGAGGGCCATGGCGCGGCCGACGGTGGACGCCGCCTACCGGGCGATCGGGCTGCTCGAACCGGGTCGGGCAGCCGGGCCGATCACGACCGGCGTTCCTGCGGAGCGCTAGTCCTTCTTGCCGGAGGCGAGCTCGCGGCTGCGGTCGCGGGCCGCTTCGAGGGCGGCGATGAGGGCGGCGCGTACGCCGTGGTTCTCCAGTTCGCGGATGGCGCTGATGGTGGTACCGGCCGGGGAGGTGACGTTCTCGCGGAGTTTGACGGGGTGTTCGCCGCTGTCGCGGAGCATCACGGCGGCGCCGATGGCCGACTGGACGATGAGGTCGTGGGCCTTGTCGCGCGGGAGGCCGAGCAGGATGCCGGCGTCGGTCATGGCTTCGACCAGGTAGAAGAAGTACGCCGGTCCGGAGCCGGAGAGGGCGGTGCAGGCGTCCTGCTGGGACTCGGGGACGCGCAGGGTCTTGCCGACGGCGCCGAAGATCTCCTCGGTGTGCGCGAGGTGGTCGTCGGTGGCGTGGGTGCCGGCGGAGATGACGGACATGGCCTCGTCGACGAGGGCGGGCGTGTTCGTCATGACACGGACGACGGGGGTGCCCGGTGAGAGGCGCTCCTCGAAGAAGGAGGTGGGGATACCGGCGGCGCCGCTGATGACGAGGCGGTCGGCGGGGACGTGCGGGGCGAGTTCGTCGAGCAGCGTGCCCATGTCCTGCGGTTTGACGGTGAGGATCAGGGTGTCGGCGGTCTTGGCGGCTTCCGCGTTGGTGACCGGGGTGACGCCGTAGCGGGCGCGGAGTTCTTCGGCGCGCTCGGGGCGGCGGGCGGTGACCAGGAGGTCGGCCGGGGCCCAGCCGCCTCGGATCATCCCGCTGAGCAGGGCTTCGCCGATCTTTCCGGTGCCGAGGACTGCGACTTTCTGGCTCATGCCGCCATCCTCGCACCGGGCGGAGGGGCCGGGGAGCGTTGTCCGGCTGGCGGAACGCGGTGGTTCACCGGGTGCGGCGGCGCAGGGTCGCGGCGCCGAGGCCGAGGACGAGGAGAGCGCAGCCGGCGACGACGAGGACGTCGCGGACGAAAGCGGCCGTCAGGTCGGTGTGGCGGAGGATCTCGTTCATGCCGTCGACGGCGTAGGACATGGGCAGGACGTCGGAGATCGCTTCGAGGGCGGGGTGCATCGCGTCCCTCGGGGTGAAGAGGCCGCAGAGGAGGAGCTGGGGGAAGATCACCGCCGGCATGAACTGGACGGCCTGGAACTCGGAGGCCGCGAAGGCGGAGACGAAGAGGCCGAGCGCGGTGCCGAGGAGGGCGTCCAGGAGGGCGACGAGCAGCAGGAGCCAGGGGCTGCCGGTGACGTCGAGGCCGAGGAGCCAGACGGCGAGGCCGGTGGCGAGCGCGGACTGGACGATGGCCAGCGCGCCGAACGCGAGGGCGTATCCGGCGATCAGGTCGGCTTTGCCGAGGGGCATCGCGAGGAGGCGTTCGAGGGTGCCGGAGGTGCGTTCGCGGAGGGTGGCGATGGAGGTGACCAGGAACATCGTGATCAGCGGGAAGATCCCGAGGAGGGAGGCGCCGATGTCGTCGAAGGTGCGGGGGCTGCCGTCGAAGACGTAGCGCAGCAGGAGCAGCATCAGGCAGGGGATGAGCAGGAGCAGGGCGATCGTGCGCGGGTCGTGGCGGAGCTGGCGCAGGACGCGGGCGGCGGTGGCGGTGGTGCGGGCGGCGTTCAGGACGCGGGCGGGCGCCGGTGGCGTACCGGTCGTCGTGCTCGTCGGGGTCGGCGGGGTCGGCGGGGTCGTCATCGTGGGGTGCCTTTCGCGTGGGTCGCCTCGTCGACCAGGTGGAGGAAGGCGGCTTCGACGGTGTCGGTGGCGGTGCGGGTGCGCAGGGCGTCGGGGGTGTCGTCGGCGAGGAGGTGGCCGGCGCGCATGAGGAGGAGGCGGTGGCAGCGTTCGGCCTCGTCCATGACGTGCGAGGAGATGATCAGGGTGGTGCCGTGGGCTGCGGCGATGTCGTGGAAGAGGGTCCACAGGTCGCGGCGCAGGACGGGGTCGAGGCCGACGGTGGGTTCGTCGAGGACGAGGAGTTCGGGGGTGCCGAGGAGGGCGACGGCGAGGGAGACGCGGCTGCGCTGGCCGCCGGAGAGGTTCCCGGCGAGGGAGTTCGCGTGGGAGGTGAGGTCGACGTCGGCCAGGACGCGGTCGACGTCCGCGCGGCGGGCGGCGTGCGGGGCGATCGGGGTGAGGATCGCCGCGAAGTAGTCGAGGTTCTGCCGGATCGTCAGGTCGTCGTAGACGGACGGGGCCTGGGTGACGTATCCGATGCGGCTGCGCAGCGCGGGGTGTCCTGCGGGGCGGCCGAGGACGTCCAGGGTGCCGGTGACCTTGGCCTGGGTGCCGACGATCGCCCGCATGAGGGTCGTCTTGCCGCAGCCGGAGGGGCCGAGGAGGCCGGTGATCTGGCCGCGCGGGACGGTGAAGCCGAGGGCGTGGAGGACTTCGCGGGGGCCTCGGGTGACGGTGAGGGAGGCGGCGTGGACGGCGGGGGTGCCGGTGGTGTCGGGCGGCGCTCCGGGGATGCCGGAGCTTTTATTCATCATGCGATGAATACTGCTCTCGGCGCGGTGGCCCGTCAAGCACGCGCGCGCCCTCTCCGCGCCGCATCACCCCCGCGCGCCACCCGGGAGCCGGTGCGCGATCGACTCGCCCTGCCGACAATGGAATTCATGCGCGGCGCGGCGGGGTTCCGGGCCGCGCGTGGCGTTCGTACGAAGCTGCCGTGCCCCTCCCCCGGGCGTGGCGCCCACGCGTCTCCCGCTGCCGACCGGAGGTGCTGTCGAGATGCGCCGTGGCGTACGCAAGGCCGATCTGTCCGCTTCACTCGTCGTGTTCCTCGTCGCGCTGCCCCTGTGTGTGGGCGTCGCGATGGCCTCGGGGGTGCCGCCCGAGCTGGGGCTGGTCACCGGCATCGTGGGCGGCCTCGTCGTGGGGGCGCTGCCCGGGAGCGGTCTCCGGGTCAGCGGGCCGGCCGCCGGGCTGACCGTGCTCGTGTACGAGGCCGTCCACACGTACGGGCCGCATGTGCTCGGCGTCCTCGTGTTCGCCGCCGGGCTGCTTCAGCTGGGGCTCGGGGCGCTGCGGCTGGGGCGGTGGTTCTGGGCCGTGTCCGTCGCCGTCGTGCACGGGATGCTCGCCGGGATCGGGCTCGTCCTGGTCGCCGGGCAGGTGTACGCGCTGGGCGACGCGGACGCGCCGCCGGACGGGCTCGGCAAGCTCGCGGGGCTGGTGGAGCTGCCCGGGAAGGCCGATCCCGTGGCGTTGTCAGTGGGGGGTGCCACCATGGTCGTACTGCTGCTGTGGGGGCGGTGGCGGCGGGGTTCCCGGCTCGTTCCCGCGCCGCTCGTGGCGGTCGCGCTCGCGGCGGCGGTGACCGGTGGCTTCGGCCTGGAGGTGCGGCGGGTCGAGGTGCGGGGGCTGTGGGAGGCCGTCCGGGTGCCGGGTCTGGCCGACGTGGGGCGGCTCGCGGAGGTCGGGGTGATCGGGACCGTCGTCGCGTTCGCGCTGATCGCGTCGGCGCAGTCACTGTTCGGCGAGGCGGCCGTGGACGGGCTGCACGACGGAAGGAGGACCGACTACGACAAGGAGCTGATCGCGCAGGGCGCGGGGAACGCGGTGTGCGGGCTGCTGGGGGCGCTGCCGATGACCGCCGCGATCGTCCGGAGCCCGGCTGGGGGCACCCCCTCCGGGGGAGTCCGGGCGGGGGCGCGGACCAAGGCGTCCCGGGTGCTGCACGGCGCCTGGCTGCTGCTCTTCGCCGCCGCCGTACCGGGCGTGCTCGGCCTGATACCCGTCGCCGCCCTCGCGGCACTCCTCGTGCACGCCGGGTGGGCGCTCCTTCCCGTACGGCAGGTCCGGGCGCTGTGGCGTACGGATCGCGGAGAGGTCCTCGTCCTCACCGCGACCGCCGTCGCCATCGTCCTCGGGAACCCCTTCGAGGGCGTCCTCGTCGGGCTGGCGCTCGCCGTCGCCAAGACGGCCTGGGAGATCAGCCATGTACAGGTCGAGTTCGAGGACCGGGGGGACGGCGTGCTGGTGGTCCGCGTCGTCGGCCACGCGACGTTCCTGCGCCTGCCGAAGCTGCTCGACGCGCTGGAGGGGTTGCCGGGGGACCGGCAGGTGCGGCTGGAGCTGGGCGGGCTGCGGCACGTGGACCACGCGTGCGCGGCGGCGCTGGAGGGGTGGGCCGAGGGGCGGCGGGAACCGGTCTCCGGGCGGGCGGGGGCGGGGGTCGCCGGGTGAGGGGATCGGTACGTCGCCGGGGGGCGGGTTCTTGGTGAGGGCGCTCGCGTTCCGGTGAGCGGTGGCGATCGGTGCCGGTGGCGGTCGGTGTCGGCTGCGGTCGGTGTCGGCTGCGGCTGTGATGCGGCGGCGTCACGGGGGTGGTTCGGCAACGCCGCTGAGGGTCCCCCTGCTCGCAAAGCTTGGGGGCGCGTGCAGGCGGCGGGCGCCCGGCGCGGGGGGGGTGGCCTCAGGCCTGACGCCCGGGCGGGCGGCGAGGGCGTCTCGCGGGGCGGCTGGGAGGTCCGGGGCAGCGGCGCGGGTCGGCGGTGCTGCCCCGGCGGGTGTCAGGTGGTCGTGCGCCGGGCCAGGAGCAGGGCCACGTCGTACGTCTCCTCCACGATGCCGTCGGGGAACTCGGCCAGGAGGTGGGCTCGTTCGGCGGTGAGGAAGGACGCCGTACGCTCCCGCGTGTCGACCAGGAACATCGAGTGGCTGCCGATGTTCGCGAGGTGGGTGTCCAGGGGGACCCGGCGGCTCCAGCGGACGGTTCGGCGGGCGAAGGCGAGGGTGCCGGTCGGGTCGGCGAGGTCCGTACGCGACGCGCGGTCCTTCTGCCCCTCGACGTCGACACCGAAGTGCCGCTCCAGACGCCGCGCCTGCGCCGCCTGCCACTCGACGTCGAACGGCGTCGTGTTCCACCACAGCGCCAGCGCGCCGCCCGGCCGCAGCACCCGCAGCGCCTCCGGGACCGCGCGGTGCGGATCCGTCCAGTGCCAGGACTGCGCGTACGTGAGGAAGTCCAGGCAGCCGTCGCGGAAAGGGAGGCTGTTCCCGTTGCCCCGCACGAGCGGTACGCCCGGCAGCGCCCGCCGGAACTCCGCCGCCATCCCGTCGCCGGGCTCCACACCGACGACGTTCGCGCCCCTCTCGTACAGCACCCGCGCCGAGATCCCGGTCCCCGCCCCGACGTCCCCCACGATCGTCCCCACGAACCGGCGCCCCGCCAGCTCCTCGATCTCGTCCAGCAACTCCGCGGGGTAGGAGGGGCGGTTGGCCGCGTACTGCGCCGCCGCGCTGTCGAAGGAACGGGCCCGGGCGGGGTTGTGCGGGGAAGCGGTCATGGGGCCATGGTGGCTGGAGGGGCGGGGCGCGGGGAACCGGGTTTTGGTGTGAAAGGGGCGCGTTCGCCGGTGGGGGGCGCGAAGTGGTGGCCTGGCGCCCGGAGTCCGCGTTGTACGGCGCGTGCGCGCGAGGGGGCGGAAGGGGCTGGGAACCTCATGCCGGCGCCCTCGGGCGTACGGCGCGTGCGCGCGAGGCGGCGGGGCTCGGCGCCGTCCGAGCCGGTGCCGTCCCGCCGTTCACGCCCCGCGCGTCGCCTTCCTCAGCCCTTCCTGCGCCTCTTCGCCGGGTTCCCCGTCCTGCGTACCGCTCGGCGTTCGTGGCGTTCGCGGGCGGCCTCGTACTCCTCGCGGTGGAGGTGTTCGCCGGGGGCCTCGTGGAAGGCGCGGAACGTGTACGCGACGAGGGAACCGAGGAAGCCGATGGTCAGGAGGCCGCGGAGGGAGGACACGCGGGCGGGGTCGGGGCGCTTGCGGAAGCCGTCCCAGGTGTGCCCGAAGGCGAGAGCGCTGCACCCCGCGAACATGACCACGAGCAGGACGGTCACGAAGCGGCCGATGTCGGCGATAGCGAGGCCCTCGTAGGCGAACCGAAGGACGAAGCAGGCGGCGACGGTGACGACGAGGGAGCCCGCGGCGACGGCGATCCGGCGTGCCGTGTAGCCGTCGTCGTGGTTCACCCACGTCGTGCCGAAGAAGCGCAGGGGTTCGGGACGGGGCCCCGCGCCCCCGTCCGGGAGGTCCCCCGTGTCCGGGCTGCCGTTTTCGTCGCTCACGGGACGATTATGGCGCCGGGCGGGGGCGGGCTCCCGGGCGGGGCCCCGGCTCCCCCGGTCCGCTCAGAAGTTGCAGCGAGGGGCGATGTACCCGTCGCTCCCGGTCTTCACGTACGAGTCCGAGACGAACTCCCCGTTGCCGATGTTGTCCCAGATGTTGGTGGTCCCGTAGTAGCCGGTCACCGTCGTCCCCGGGATCTGGCAGTTGACCGGCACGCGCGTGTTGAGCGGCAGGACCTTGACGATGGAGTAGTTGGTGCCCGGACCGTTGCGGACGTTGAGCTGGGTGTTCGGCGCGACCGGGTAGTACACCTGCGCCAGACCGGCCTGCTCGTCGGTCTCCACCGCCCCTGCGGTCTCGTCGACAGACATGAAGAACTCTCCCCCCGTAAAACATCCCCGTGAAGTCCCATGACGACCATGGGACCCCGTTGATACCCGCGGATCGGCGGGTGAAACATACGTACGGGATTCGTACATCCCAGCCGACGGCCCGCCTCTGTCCCGTACGTGTCATCGACTAGGCTCCAGGCGCCGAGACAGCACGGGGGTGGTTCCATGGCGCCACGGAGGGACAGCGGAGCGGGCGCGGAAGCGGAACTTCCCGAGTACGCCGGCCACTACCTCCTGGAGTCACGTCTTGGCTCGGGCGGCATGGGTGTCGTGCACCTCGCGCGCAGTACGTCGGGACTGAAGCTCGCGGTGAAGGTCGTGCACGGCGAGTTCGCCAAGGACCCCGAGTTCAGGAGCCGTTTCCGGCAGGAGGTCGCCGCCGCGCGGCGGGTCAGCGGCGCGTTCACTGCGCCGGTCGTGGACGCCGACCCGGACGCGGAACGGCCGTGGATGGCGACGCTGTTCATCCCCGGTCCGACGCTGGCCGAGGAGGTCAAGCGGAACGGCCCGATGCCCCCGCCGAAGCTGCGCAGGCTGATGGCGGGGCTGGCGGAGGCGCTGCGGGACATCCACCGCGTGGGCGTGGTGCACCGCGATCTCAAGCCGAGCAACGTGCTGCTGGCCGAGGACGGCCCGAAAGTGATCGACTTCGGGATCTCGCGCCCGAAGGACAGCGAACTGCGCACCGAAACGGGCAAGTTGATCGGAACGCCGCCCTTCATGGCGCCGGAGCAGTTCCGGCGCCCGCGCGAGGTGGGCCCGGCGGCGGACATCTTCGCGCTGGGCTCGGTGCTGGTGCACGCGGCGACGGGACGCGGCCCGTTCGACTCGGACAGCCCGTACATCGTGGCGTACCAGGTGGTGCACGACGAGCCGGAGCTCGCGGGGGTGCCGGAGAACCTCGCGCCCCTGGTGCTGCGGTGCCTCGCGAAGGAGCCCGAGGACCGGCCCACGCCGGACGAGCTGATGCGCGAGCTGCGGTCGGTGGCGGCGTCGTACGACACGCAGACGTTCGTCCCAAGCGGGCGGGTGCCGGAGGCCGGGCCTCAGACGGCCGGGACACCCACGCCGGCCGGCGCGCCCGAGCCGGTCCCGGTGGAGGCGGCGACGTCCCGCAAGGGGCGCAGGCGCGGGAAGGTGATCCTCGCCGGTGCCGCCGTCGCCGTCCTCGCGGGCGGCGGTTTCGTCGGCCTGCGCGTCGTGGACGGCACGAGTACCGCCGCTCCGCGCACAACACCCTCCAGAACGGCAGCATTCGCCCCCTGGGCGACGAAACCGGCACCGGACGACTCCGGGTCCCTCCCGCGCTGCACGTACGCCTCAGGGCGGCTCCTGTGCGCTCAGCGGGGCCTGGTGTCGGCGCTCGACGCGAACGACGGCCGTGTGCTGTGGCGGCACGCGCTGGCCGCCGACGACACCCCGGGCCGCGCGCCGGTCGTCGAGAGCGGCCTCGTCCAGGTCGTCACCCGCTCGGGCAGCCGTGCCCTCGCCCTGGACCCGGCGACCGGCGCGGCACGCTGGCAGCGGGACGTCTCCGGGTACTCCGGCGTCTGCCACGCGGGCGGCGCGCTGCTGCTGACCGCCCCCGGCGGCACGGTGACGGCCGTCGACGGCGCGACCGGCAAGGACCTGTGGACCAGGCGCATCGAAGGCCAGCGCCTGCCGGTGTTCGCGTCGTTCCGCGGCGACCGGCTCGCGTACGCGGCGAACGTCTCCTCCGACGGCACGCGCACGCGGGTCACCGCGCTCGACCCGACGACGGGCACCGTCCGCTGGGAGGCCAAGCTGACCGGCGCGCTCACCCCGGTGGGGCGCGCGGGCGAGGACCTCGTCCTCCTCAAGGGCGGCGCCGACTACGGCGAGACCGGCGCGGTGGTCCGCTACTCCCCGGCGACGGGCAAGTCCCTGAAGGTGCCGCTGGACGTCGCCCTCACGCAGGCGCGCGCGACGGTGGCCGGCGAGAAGGTCTACCTCCTGGGCTACGACGGCTCCCTGGCCGCCGTGGACCTCGGCGCGGGCGCGCAGGTGTGGTCGCTCCAGACGTCCGTGAGCCGTGGCTCCGACCTCGCGGCGGACGGCGCGCGCGTGTACTTCAGCGGCGCCGACGGCCGTCTGCTGATCGTCGACGCGCGCGCGGGACGCCTCCTCGGCACGACGACCCTGCGCACCGGCAGCCGTCCCGACGAGGTCGCCGCCGCCCTGCCGGCGCCCCAGGCCGTCGACGGGCGCGTGTACGCGGGCGCGCCGGACGGGACGGTGTTCGCGGTGACCGAGGACGACACGCCGGGACAGTAACCGGGGCTCCCTATAGGGGCTGCTCTTTACGACGGACTGGGGCCCCCTTCGCGCAGAAGGGGGCCCCAGTCCGTCGTAGCGGGAGCGGTCAGCCCAGCTTGGACACGTCGCGGACGGCGCCCTTGTCGGCGCTGGTGGCCATCGCCGCGTACGCGCGCAGGGCGGCGGAGACCTTGCGTTCGCGGTTCTTCGGGGCGTAGACGCCGTTCAGGGCGGCCTTGCGGCGGGCCAGTTCGGCGTCGTCCACCAGGAGTTCGATCGAGCGGCCCGGGATGTCGATGCGGATGCGGTCGCCGTCCTCGACGAGGGCGATCGTGCCGCCGCCGGCCGCCTCGGGGGAGGCGTGGCCGATGGACAGGCCCGAGGTGCCGCCGGAGAAGCGGCCGTCCGTCACCAGGGCGCACGCCTTGCCGAGGCCGCGGCCCTTGAGGTACGAGGTCGGGTAGAGCATCTCCTGCATGCCGGGGCCGCCCTTGGGGCCCTCGTAGCGGATGACGACGACGTCGCCCTCCTTAATCTCCTTGAGGAGGATCTTCTGGACGGCCTCCTCCTGCGACTCGCAGACGACCGCGGGGCCCTCGAAGGTCCAGATGGACTCGTCGACGCCCGCGGTCTTCACCACGGCCCCGTCGACGGCCAGGTTGCCCTTCAGGACGGCCAGGCCGCCGTCCTTGGAGTACGCGTGCTCGGCGGAGCGGATGCAGCCGCCCTCGGCGTCCTCGTCGAGCGTCTCCCAGCGCTCCGACTGGGAGAACGCCTCGGCGGAGCGCACGCACCCGGGCGCGGCGTGCCACAGCTCGACGGCCTGGGGGGAGGGCGAGCCGCCCCGGACGTCCCAGGTCTTCAGCCAGTCGGCCAGGGAGGGGCTGTGGACGGAGTGCACGTCCTCGTTCAGCAGACCCGCGCGGTGCAGCTCGCCCAGTAGCGCCGGGATGCCTCCCGCGCGGTGCACGTCCTCCATGTAGTACGTGCGGTTCTTGGCGACGTTCGGGGCGACCTTCGCGAGGCACGGCACGCGCCGGGAGACCGCGTCGATCTGCTCCAGGCCGAAGGGGACCTCCGCCTCCTGGGCGGCGGCCAGCAGGTGCAGGATCGTGTTCGTCGACCCGCCCATGGCGATGTCGAGCGCCATCGCGTTCTCGAACGCCGCGAAGGAGGCGACGGAACGGGGCAGTACCGACGCGTCGTCCTGCTCGTAGTACCTGCGGGTGATGTCCATGACCGTCCGCGCGGCGTCCACGTACAGCTGCTTGCGCGCGGTGTGCGTGGCCAGCACGGAGCCGTTGCCCGGCAGGGAGAGGCCGATCGCCTCGGTCAGGCAGTTCATCGAGTTGGCGGTGAACATGCCGGAACACGAGCCGCAGGTGGGGCAGGCGTTCTCCTCGATGCGGGCGATGTCCTCGTCGGAGATCTTGTCGTTCACCGCGTCGGAGATCGCGTCGACCAGGTCGAGCGTGCGGACCGAGCCGTCGACCAGGGTCGCTCGGCCGGACTCCATCGGGCCGCCGGAGACGAACACCGTCGGGATGTTCAGCCTGAGGGCCGCGTTCAGCATGCCCGGGGTGATCTTGTCGCAGTTGGAGATGCACACCAGCGCGTCCGCGCAGTGCGCCTCGACCATGTACTCGACGCTGTCCGCGATCAGGTCGCGCGAGGGCAGGCTGTAGAGCATCCCGCCGTGACCCATCGCGATGCCGTCGTCCACGGCGATCGTGTTGAACTCGCGCGGGATACCACCCGCCTCGACGATCGCCTCGCTGACGATCCGGCCGACCGGCTGAAGGTGCGTGTGCCCCGGCACGAACTCCGTGAAGCTGTTCGCCACCGCGATGATCGGCTTCCGGCCGATGTCCGCGCCGGGTACACCGGACGCCCGCATCAGCGCGCGTGCGCCTGCCATGTTGCGGCCGTGGGTGACTGTGCGGGACCTCAGCTCGGGCATCGTCGCTCGCTCCTTCAGACAGGTAGGGCTGTCGTCGAGCGTACGCCGGTCATCCAGAGGGCGGGACGGGGTGTCCGGAATGCGGGATGTGCGTCTCGTGGAGGTTCTGGGCACGTCGGGAGGGGCTTGCCGGGGGGCACGCCTGGAGGGGCTTGCGGGGGGCTTACCTGGAGGGGCTTGCCGAAGGCTTGTCAGGTGCGCCTCACGGCGCGGTCAGGTGGCCCTGGACGACGGGTGCCACGCGCGCGATGAGCTGTTCCACGTCCGCCGAGGCGAGCGGCTCGACCTTGATGACGTACCGGAGCATCGCGCAGCCGACGAGCTGGGCGGCGGCGAGTTCCGCGCGGAGTTCCGCGTCGGGGAGGTCCACGCGCGCGGCCACGCGGCGCAGGAGCTGGGAGGCGATCAGGCGGCGGAAGACGGCGGCGGCGGTCTCGTTGGTGACCGCCGAACGCAGGATCGCGAGCAGCGGCGTACGCGTCGTCGGGTTCTCCCAGACGCCGAACACGAACCGGGCGAACCGCTCGCCGGTCTCTTCGAGCGGGCCGTCGACGAGGACGTCCGGCGCGTTCAGCGCGGGCGCGACGGCGTCCTCGACCGCCGCCGCGAACATCTGCTCCTTGGTGCCGAAGTAGTGGTGCACGAGGGCCGAGTCGACGCCGGCGGTCTTCGCGATGCCGCGTACGGACGTCTTCTCGTACCCCCGTTCGGAGAACTCCTCCCGGGCGACAGCGAGGATCTTCTCCCGCGTCTCACCGCTCGCGGCTTCGGTGAGGCGGGGGCGGCCTCGGCGGCGAGGAGGGGTGGGGGCGGCTTCGGAGGGTGCGGAGGGGACGGCGGATGCCCCGGAGGCCGCCGGGGCTTCTGGGGCGTTCTGAGGGGCCTGGGAGGCCGCCGGGGGGCTGGGAGGTGCCGCAGGGGCTGACGGGGCGCCTGAGGGGGGTTGAGGGGCCTTGACGGGGGCGTTGGCGAGGGTGGCGGGGGGTGCCGTCCGGCCCTCCTCGGCGGCCCGGTCCTGCCTGGCGGCTCCGTCCGTCTCAGCGGCCTGTTCTCCCCGGCCTGCCCGTTCTCGCCGCTCAGCCGGTTCCGCCGGCTGTCCCGCGGGCGTCGGGGCCGGCGTGCCGTCGGTCATCCGCGCGGAACCTTCAGCGCCGAGGCGAGGTGGAGGCGGGTGAAGGCCAGGGCCTCCGCCAGGTCGGCCTCGCGCTCCGCGGCGGACATCGCGCGGCGCGTGTTGACCTCGATGACGACGTGGCCGTCGAACCCCGTGAGGGCGAGGCGCTCCAGGAGTTCCGCGCAGGGCTGGGTGCCGCGGCCCGGGACGAGGTGCTCGTCCTTGTTGGAGCCGAGGCCGTCGGCGAGGTGGACGTGCCCGAGGCGGTCGCCCATCCGGTCGACCATGTCCATCGCCTCGGTACGGGACGTCGCCGCGTGGCTGAGGTCGATCGTGAAGTGCCGGTAGTCGTCCTTGGTGACGTCCCAGTCGGGCGCGTACGCGAGCATCTCGCGGTCCCGGTAGCGCCAGGGGTACATGTTCTCGACGGCGAACCGGACGTCCGTCTCGTCGGCCATCCGCCAGATCCCCTGCACGAAGTCCCGCGCGTACTGGCGCTGCCAGCGGAACGGCGGGTGCACGACGACCGTGCTCGCCCCGAGCCTCTCGGCCGCCGCGCGTGCGCGCTGGAGCTTGGTCCAGGGGTCGGTCGACCAGACCCGCTGCGTGATCAGCAGACAGGGCGCGTGGACGGCGAGGATCGGCATCCGGTGGTAGTCACTGAGCCGCCTGAGCGCCTCGACGTCCTGGCTCACGGGGTCGTTCCACACCATCACCTCGACCCCGTCGTACCCGAGGCGCGCGGCGATCTCGAAGGCCGTCGCCGTCGACTCCGGATACACCGAGGCCGTGGACAGAGCGACCTTCGCATCCGGGATGCGCACCACTGGTTCTGCCACGAGGGACAGCGTACGGGGCCACGCCGGGCCCCGAACCCGGGTCCTCGGGCTCCCTCCACGAGCCCCTGCCCGGCCACACGCACACCCGCGAAGGCCGGCCCCACCCCCCCGGACACCCTCCGAACAGGGACAGAGGCCTCCGCCGCACGAACCCGCGCACGCACAGGACGGCCCCTTCGCCCGGGGACGCCGCCCGAAGCAAGGGTGGCGCACTTCACGCACCGCACGCACTGCACACGCCTCGCACCCCGGCTCCGCGCCTCGCACCACGCTCACGCGCTCCGCACCACGTTCCCGCGCAGGCGCGCGCCGGGGTTATGGAGCGGCCTCGATGCGCGCGTGCGCGGGCAGGCCCGACGAGTACATCGCGTCGCGGCCCCCAGCTCCCTCGGCGCGCGTGCGCGCGGGCAGCCCCAACGCGGCCCGTTCGTCGAGAACCACCCCGCGCGCACGCGCTGGCAAGCACCGAGACACCGCCCAGGCGCAGCGCGCCCGCCCGCCCCCGCGTCCGCGCACGCCGGGTAACGACAGCCACCCCGCAGCCACCCCGCGCGGACCCCGCAGCACGCCCCCGCGCGCTCACACCGCCGGCATATGGTCCAGCCGCCGCAGGATGACCCCTTCGCGCAGGGCCCAGGGGCAGATCTCCAGGGTCTCGACGCCGAAGAGGTCCATGACGCCCTCGGCGACGAGCGCGCCCGCGAGGAGCTGGCCGGCGCGGCCCTCGGAGACGCCGGGGAGTTCGGCGCGCTGGGCGACGGTCATGCCGGCGAGCCGGGGCACCCACGCTTCGAGGGACTCGCGCTTGAGCTCGCGCTGGACGTACAGGCCGTCGGTGGAGCGGGCGGCGCCGGCGATGCGGGCGAGCTGCTTGAACGTCTTGGACGTCGCGACGACGTGGTCGGGGGCGCCGAAGCGGCTGAACTCACCTACCGTACGGGCGATCTGCGCGCGCGCATGGCGCCGTAGGGCCCTTATGTGCTCCGCTCCCGGCGGATCGCCCGGCAGCCAGCCGGCGGTGAGGCGGCCTGCGCCGAGCGGCAGGGAGACGGCCGCGTCGGGCTCCTCGTCGATGCCGTAGGCGATCTCCAGGGAGCCGCCGCCGATGTCGAGGACGAGGAGCTTGCCGGCGGACCAGCCGAACCAGCGGCGGGCCGCGAGGAAGGTCAGCCGGGCCTCCTCCGCGCCGCTCAGGACCTGGAGTTCGACGCCGGTCTCGTCGTGCACGCGCGCGAGGACGTCGTCCGCGTTGCTGGCCTCGCGCACGGCGGACGTGGCGAACGGCAGGAGGTCCTCGACGCCCTTGTCCTCGGCGGCCTGGAGCGCGTCCTGGACGACGCCGACGAGCCTGTCGACGCCTTCGGGGCCGATCGCCCCGTCCGCGTCGAGGAGTTGGGCGAGGCGCAGCTCCGCCTTGTGCGAGTGCGCGGGCAGCGGGCGCGCGCCCGGGTGTGCGTCCACCACCAGCAGATGCACCGTGTTCGATCCCACGTCGAGGACACCGAGTCTCATGTAAAGAACGCTACTGCCAGTGGGTCCGTCCTCCGTCCCTCCGTCTGTGCCGTGAGACGGCCGCGGCGACTTACCCTGGTCCCGTGCCAAAGACGAAAAAGGCGAAGAACGAGAACCGGGAAAAGCCGGAGAAGTCACCCAAGGGCGACAAGGCGGGCGAACTGTCCGGGAGTTCTTCGCAGGCGAAGTCATCGAAGGAACAGGCTCTGGAGGGCGACGAGAAGGGGCTCGACTTCGCGCGCGCGTGGGTCGAGTTCCCGGATCCCGCGGACGACGAACAGGTCTTCCGCTGCGACCTGACCTGGCTGACCTCCCGCTGGACCTGCATCTTCGGCAGCGGCTGCCAGGGCATCCAGGCGGGCCGCGCGGACGACGGCTGCTGCACGCTGGGCGCCCACTTCTCCGACGCCGAGGACGAGAAGCGCGTCGCCGGCTTCGTGGCGCGGCTCACACCCGAGATCTGGCAGCACCACGCGGAGGGGCAGCGCGGCGGCTGGGTCTCCAAGGACGACGAGGGCTCCCGCCAGACGCGCCCCTACAACGGCTCCTGCATCTTCCAGAACCGTCCCGGCTTCGCGGGCGGCGCGGGGTGCTCGCTGCACATCCTGGCGCTCCAGGAGGGCCGTGAGCCCCTGGAGACCAAGCCGGACGTCTGCTGGCAGCTGCCCGTGCGCCGGACCTACGACTGGATCGACCGCCCCGACGACACGCGGATCCTCCAGGTCTCCATCGGCGAGTACGACCGCCGCGGCTGGGGTCCCGGCGGCCACGACCTCCACTGGTGGTGCACCTCGGCGACATCCGCGCACGGCGCGGGAGACCCCGTCTACATCACCTACCGCCCCGAACTCACGGAGCTGATGGGCAAGGCCGGCTACGACCGCCTCGTCGAACTCTGCGAGGCCCGCCTGGCCTCCCACCTCCCCCTGGTGGCCCCCCACCCCGCAGACCCCACTCCCTGACCACCCGCCCACCGGTCCCCCTCTCCCCCGCGCGCGTACAGCCGAACGCCTCCATCCGAATTCCCGCACCACAACACCCCACACCCAAGCCCAGCCCACCTTTACGTCAAACCGGGCGCAGGGGGGGGGCGGACACGCGCGCGGGGGCGGATGCCGGAGGCATGACGCGTACAGGGCGAGGGGCCCGCGCGCGGGAAGGGCTGCGATTTCACCCGCGGCACCATTGCAGGGCGTTCAGCACCCGCGCGCGGGAGGAGCGACGGCCGTCGGTCCGGTAGCCGAAGGCACAGCGGTGTCGGCGTCCGCGCGCGGGAAGGCCGGTGCGATCCGGCGGCGTGCGCTCTCGGCCTCCGCGCGCGGGAAGGCCGGCACCCCCGCGATCCCCGCCGCCCCTCGTCGGTGCACTCGCGCGCGGACGCCTGCCCGCACAAACGCCTCGGCATCCCCGCGCAGCCGCCGGTGCGCTCGCGCGGCAGCACCCTTCGAGCAGGTGTCCACGCCCGCAGCCGCCCACCCACCGAACCGCCCTCCCCCTGGACGCCCCCCACCCGCCCTACGAGGCCGCCGGAGTCGGC
Organism: Streptomyces niveiscabiei; assembly: GCF_033794345.1. Taxonomy (NCBI): domain Bacteria; kingdom Bacillati; phylum Actinomycetota; class Actinomycetes; order Kitasatosporales; family Streptomycetaceae; genus Streptomyces; species Streptomyces niveiscabiei. The sequence goes on along the minus strand of NZ_JARAYJ010000040.1, from coordinate 60,578 downwards.
TCCCCGCCCCCCTCCGACGGTGACGGGCTCCCCGGGTCGGCGGACGACTCGCTCGGGGACGGTTCGGGAGAGTTCGTCGGTGGGGTGCTCGGCGTGGCCGAGGGGGACGGTGAGGCGGTCGGGGTCGGGGACGGGTCGGACGACGGGGGCGGGGTGCCGGGGTTGCCGGGGACGGGCCCGTACCCGGTGATCGAGACGATCGCGCCCGCCGGAGCGATCGCCACGCGCGCGTGCCAGGCCCCGGAGGGCTCGCGGAGGGGGTCGACGTAGATCTTGACGGTGATGGACTCACCGGGATCGAGCGTCCCGGAGGACTTGCTGAGGTACAGCCACGCGGAACCGGTCGTGGCGGACCACCGGACCGGCCCCCCGTCGCGCGCGGCGGTCAGCGTGACAAGGGTCGTGTCGCCGCTCCCGGCGGCGGTGACGGTGAGCCGCGCGGCCCCCTTCGTGCCCGCGCCGGCGACGCTGATGACCTCGACGGACACGTCGGGCCGCCCTCCGTCCGCGCGGTCGGCACCGGACCGCGCGCCCGTGTTGCCCGCGTTCTGGTAGTCGCCGCCCGCCTCACCGCCGAGCGCGCCGGGCCGCTGCGCCTCGCTCGCGCGCGGGACGCTGCCTTCGGCGCCCTCCCCGAGGGGCTCACCGCGATAGGCGGCCCACAGGGCGAGCACGGGCGCGGCGACGACGGTGGCGACGACGGTCGTCGTCACCGCACGCGCGCGCAGCCGGTCGCGCCGGGCGGCGCGGTCCTTGGGGTCCATGGGGAACCCGCGCCGGTCGTACCGGGGCGCGGCGGCACCTCGCGCGCGCGGGACGTGCGTCATCGCGATGTACAGCGCCGCGCGGGGCGCCTCCAGGACCGGCAGTTCGGCGGGCGTCACGGCCGCGCCGGGCCAGCGTCCGGGGACGGCGCGCTCGGCGGCCCGCCGGCAGACCGGGCAGTCGTCGACGTGCCGGACGAGTTCGCGCCGCAGGGCCGCGCTGAGCACCAGGTGGTGGCCGTCGGCGAGGCGGGCGACGCCGGGGCAGCCGCCGGTCTCGACGACGGCGAGCGCCGCGCGCGTGCGCTCGACCTCGCAGGCGGCGGAGGAGAGCAGTTCGCGCGTGGCGGCGGGCTCCTTGCCGAGGACGGCGGCGACCTCGGGCGCGCTGAGCCGGTGCCGTACGGCGAGTTCGAGCGCCTCGCGCTGCTCCGGGCTGGTGCCGGCGGCCTCGGGCCAGGCGAGCAGGGCGAGTTCGCGGCGCCGCTGCTCCCGGACGGCGTCGCCGGCGTCGTCGGGCGCGGGCGCCTCGGTCCGTTCCCCGGAGGCATGACGTTTCTGCTTGGCCTGCGTCAGCCGCCGCAGGCACGACCAGCGCGCGAGCGCGTACAGCCAGGCCCGCAGCTCGCCGCCCTCGTCGGGCATCCGGTGCCCGCGCCGCTCGGCGAAGGCGAGCGCGTCCCCGAGGGTGGCGACGGCCGCGTCGTGGTCGCACAGGACGGCCAGGCAGTACGTGAACAGGCCGTCGAGGTAGGGCTCGTAGCGCGCGGGCGGGCGCTCGGCCAGCGTGCGCGCCGCCTCACGGTCACGCGCCTCCCGTCGCTCCCGGTGCGCGCCGGTCGTACGGGGCGAGGTCTCCGGACTCGTGCTCATCACCCGTGCGACCGTAGGCGCCTCGCGACGCCCCGATCCCGAACCTTGAGCCCTTTTAATCCATACGGGTGAAACGATCCCTCAATAGGGGACACCGGGCGCTCTCCCGTGGCCGATTCCCGGAGCGACCCGACCGGTTCGCGCCCTCGGTTGTCCACAGGCCGGCCGCGCTGTCGGTGCCGGACGTTACGGTTCCTCCCATGGCTGCCCGTACGAAGACCACCAAGGACCGTCCCTCCTACCGCTGCACGGAGTGCGGCTGGCAGACGGCCAAGTGGCTCGGCCGGTGCCCGGAGTGCCAGGCGTGGGGGACGGTCGAGGAGTACGGCGCCCCGGCGGTGCGCACGACGGCGCCGGGCCGGGTGACGTCCTCCGCGCTGCCGATCGGCCAGGTGGACGGCAGGCAGGCGACGGCGCGCACGACGGGCGTGCCGGAGCTGGACCGCGTGCTGGGCGGCGGTCTGGTCCCCGGCGCGGTGGTGCTCCTGGCGGGCGAGCCGGGCGTGGGCAAGTCGACGCTGCTGCTGGACGTGGCGGCGAAGGCGGCGAGCGACGAGCACCGCACGCTGTACGTGACGGGCGAGGAGTCGGCGAGCCAGGTGCGCCTGCGCGCGGACCGCATCGGCGCGCTGGCCGACGACCTGTACCTGGCGGCGGAGACGGACCTGTCGATGGTCCTGGGCCACCTGGACGCGGTGAAGCCGTCGCTGCTGATCCTGGACTCGGTGCAGACGGTCGCCTCCCCGGAGATCGACGGCGCCCCGGGCGGCATGGCGCAGGTGCGCGAGGTGGCGGGCGCCCTGATCCGCGCCTCGAAGGAGCGCGGCATGTCGACGCTCCTGGTGGGCCATGTCACGAAGGACGGCGCGATTGCGGGCCCGCGCCTGCTGGAGCACCTGGTGGACGTGGTCCTGCACTTCGAGGGCGACCGGCACGCGCGCCTGCGCCTGGTGCGGGGCGTCAAGAACCGCTACGGCGCGACGGACGAGGTCGGCTGCTTCGAGCTGCACGACGAGGGGATCACGGGCCTCGCGGACCCGAGCGGGCTGTTTTTGACCCGCCGCGCCGAGCCGGTGCCGGGCACGTGCCTGACGGTCACGCTGGAGGGCCGCCGCCCGCTGGTCGCGGAGGTGCAGGCGCTGACCGTGGACACGCAGATCCCCACCCCGCGCCGGACGACGTCGGGCCTGGAGACGTCGCGGGTGTCGATGATGCTGGCCGTCCTGGAGCAGCGCGGCCGGATCAGCGCGCTGGGCAAGCGGGACATCTACTCGGCGACGGTGGGCGGCGTCCGCCTGTCGGAGCCGGCGGCGGATCTGGCGATCGCCCTCGCGCTGGCGTCGGCGGCGAGCGACACCCCGCTGCCGAAGAACCTGGTGGCGATCGGCGAGGTGGGCCTGGCGGGCGAGGTGCGGCGGGTGACCGGCGTGCAGCGCAGGCTCGCGGAGGCGCACCGCCTGGGCTTCACGCACGCGCTGGTGCCGGGCGACCCGGGGAAGGTCCCGGCCGGGATGAAGGTCCTGGAAGTCGCCGACATAGGGGACGCCCTGCGCGTGCTCCCGCGCTCGCGTCGCCGACAGGCCCCCCAGAGCGAGGAGGACCGCCGGTAGACTTTGCCCTGGTCTCGCCCGTCCGTACGAACCGTGTGCGCAGGCGGGAGCCCCCCAGAACCTGTGACCGGAGGAGTGCAGTGGCAGCCAACGACCGGGCGGCGGCTCCCGGAAAGTCCGGTGGGAGTGCCGGTTCCGATGGTCTGATGCGCGCCTCGCTGAGCGCGGTCGCTCCGGGCACGGCCCTGCGGGACGGCCTGGAGCGCGTCCTGCGCGGCAACACGGGCGGCCTGATCGTGCTGGGCTCCGACCGGACGGTCGAGGCGATGTGCACCGGCGGGTTCGTGCTGGACGTCGAGTTCTCGGCGACCCGGCTGCGCGAGCTGTGCAAGCTGGACGGCGGGATCGTCGTCTCCTCGGACCTGTCGAAGATCCTGCGCGCGGGCGTGCAGCTGGTCCCGGACCCGACGATCCCCACCGAGGAGACGGGCACCCGGCACCGCACCGCCGACCGCGTCTCCAAGCAGGTCGGTTTCCCGGTCGTGTCGGTCTCCCAGTCGATGCGCCTGATCGCCCTGTACGTGGACGGCCAGCGGCGCGTCCTGGAGGACTCGGCGGCGATCCTGTCGCGCGCGAACCAGGCGCTGGCGACCCTGGAGCGCTACAAGCTGCGCCTGGACGAGGTCGCGGGGACGCTGTCGGCGCTGGAGATCGAGGACCTGGTGACGGTCCGGGACGTCTCGGCGGTCGCCCAGCGCCTGGAGATGGTGCGCCGGATCGCGACGGAGATCGCCGAGTACGTCGTCGAACTGGGCACGGACGGCCGTCTGCTGGCCCTCCAGCTCGACGAGCTGATCGCGGGCGTGGAGCCGGAGCGCGAGCTGGTCGTGCGGGACTACGTCCCGGAGCCGACCGCGAAACGTTCCCGTACGGTCGACGAGGCGCTGTCCGAGCTGGACGCGCTGACCCACGCGGAGCTGCTCGAACTGTCCACCGTCGCCCGCGCGCTGGGCTACACGGCCTCCCCGGAGGCGCTCGACTCGGCGGTCTCCCCGCGCGGTTTCCGGCTGCTGGCGAAGGTGCCCCGGCTGCCGGGCGCGATCATCGACCGGCTGGTGGAGCACTTCGGCGGCCTCCAGAAGCTGCTGGCGGCGAGCGTGGACGACCTCCAGGCCGTCGACGGCGTGGGCGAGGCCCGCGCGCGCAGCGTCCGCGAGGGGCTGTCCCGGCTGGCGGAGTCGTCGATCCTGGAGCGCTACGTCTGACGGCGCGCGAGGGGCTCGGGGAGCCCCTCACCGGCGTCGAGGCGCGGGCGCCGCGAAAGGTTAAGGGGCGGGCGCCCCGGAAAACGGCCCCTGTCCGGTCGTACGACGCGCTCGCGCGTGCGGCGGCGACGGGCCGTCAGTCCGCTTCCAGGACGAACGACGTCTGTGCCTTCGCGAATCCCGGGGCCTTCGCCTCGACGAGGTAGGTGCCGGCGCTCGCGACGCCCGCGGGCGGGGTGGCGCACTCGGGGGCGCTCGGCTTGCGGTCCCACTTCAGGGTGTACGTGAAGGTGGCGCCGGCGGGGACGCGGTACAGGGCGCTGCCGGTGGCTTTGGGGCAGTCGTCGGAGGCCCAGTACGTGTTGTCGCTGCCGGTCTGGGTGATCGTCAGGACGGTGTTCTTCGGGCCGAGGTCGACCTTGCAGTCGCTGCCGGAGCTGTTGCGCGCGGTGAGGCGGAACGTCGGCGTCTGGTCGGGCGAGTAGGTGTTGCTGACGCTGCTGAGGGTCCAGGTGACCACGCTGGCCGTGCAGTTGGGGAGCGTGGTGCCCGCCGGGAGGGCGGTTCCGGCGCTGCCGCTGCCGCTGCCGTTGGAGCCGTCGTCGCCCGAGCCGCCGGAGGCCGTGCCGCCGCCCGCGTCGCCGGAGCCGGTGTCGGATCCGGAGCCGCCGCCGTCCGAACCCCCGCCGGACGCCGACCCGTTGGAGTCACCGGGCGTCGACTCGTCGCGCCCGCCGGGGTGTTGGCTGATCGCCGGGCCCGAGGCGGAGGGCCCCGGGGTGATCGAGGAGGCGGGATTCTTGCCGTTGGACCCGTCGGCGCCGTTCTTCTTGCCGCCGCCGCCCGACAGGACGATCCAGGCGACCAGAAGCGTCAACAGGGCCAGCACGGACAGCAGTACGGCCCTCCGTCGCCAGTAGATGGTGGAGGGAAGCGGCCCGACCGGATTGCGCAGAGATCCCACGGCGCAAACTGTACGAGAGATCGCGGCGTTCGCCGTCCCCACCCGCCGCCTGAACCACAACTTTTCCGGATCATCATCCCGGTCGCGCCCGCCGCAACGCCCCCTGGCGCCCTACTCGTTCACAATCGCACCCCTTGCACCTTTGGCCATGGCGCAGAAACCGACGTCCCGCGCGCGTACGCGTGCGCCCCTCCCCCGGGTGACGGCACGCACGCGTGCACCCCTTCCCATGGCAGGATCGAAGAGCCATGACTGCGCCCACGAAGCCCCCGCACACCACCCCCTCCGACGCCGCCGACGGCCTGTCCCCCGGAGCCCGCGCGCGCGAGGAACAGCCGGTCGAGAGCGCCGGAGCCCACCTGCACGCCCCGGTCATCGACTGGTTCGACGAGCACGCACGCGACCTGCCCTGGCGGCGCCCCGAGGCGGGCGCGTGGGGCGTGATGGTCAGCGAGTTCATGCTCCAGCAGACGCCCGTCAGCCGTGTCCTGCCCGTCTACGAGCAGTGGCTGGCCCGCTGGCCGCGCCCCGCCGACCTGGCCGCCGAGGCCCCCGGCGAGGCCGTGCGCGCCTGGGGCCGGCTCGGCTACCCGCGCCGCGCCCTGCGCCTGCACGGCGCCGCGGTGGCCATAACGGAACGGCACGGCGGCGACGTCCCCTCCGACCACGCGCAGCTCCTCGCGCTGCCCGGCATCGGCGAGTACACGGCCGCCGCGGTCGCCTCCTTCGCGTACGGCCGCCGGCACGCCGTCCTGGACACCAACGTCCGCCGCGTCTTCGCGCGCGCGGTGACCGGCGTGCAGTACCCGCCGAACGCGACGACGGCCGCCGAGCGCAAGCTCGCGCGCGCGTTGCTGCCGGACGACGAGCCGACGGCCGCGCGCTGGGCCGCCGCCTCCATGGAGCTGGGCGCCCTGGTGTGCACCGCGCGCAACGAGACCTGCCACCGCTGCCCGATCGCCGCGAGCTGCGCCTGGCGCCTCGCGGGCAAGCCGGAGCACGAGGGCCCGCCGCGCAAGGGGCAGACGTACGCCGGGACGGACCGCCAGGTGCGCGGCAAGCTGCTCGCCGTCCTGCGCGAGGCGCACGCGCCCGTGCCGCAGTCCGCGCTCGACCGGGTGTGGCACGAACCGGTGCAGCGCGCGCGGGCGCTCGACGGCCTCGTCTCGGACGGCCTGGTGGAGCCGCTCGCGGGCGGCCTGTACCGGCTGCCGCGCGCCTGAACCCCTCGATCTGATTCACGGTCACCTCACAGCCGGAGGCCCCGCGTCACAGCGGATCCTCCGGCTGTGTCACAACCACCCCCCACCTCAAATCGCCACATAGGCGCACCAAAACCCCCACTTCTCGTATCCGATCCGGTGTTCGTTACACAACCGACGGACAGCCGCGCGCTCGCCGCAGGCTGCTCCGCACAGTGCCGTGACAACAGCTCCGTAGCTTCATTGCCATGCCCCGGCGAGACGCGGGGGCCACAGACCACAAGCGGGAAACCGGCACGGAAGTCGGCCGGAACGGGGATCGGAGGCGGTTGGACATGGCGCACGGCGAGGTGCTCGGTTTCGAGGAGTACGTCCGCACGCGACAGGACGCGCTGCTGCGCAGCGCCCGCCGCCTGGTCCCGGACCCCGTGGACGCCCAGGACCTCCTCCAGACGGCGCTGGCGCGCACGTACGGCCGCTGGGAGGGCATCGCGGACAAGCGCCTCGCGGACGCCTACCTGCGCCGGGTCATGATCAACACCCGTACGGAGTGGTGGCGGGCGCGCAAGCTGGAGGAGGTGCCCACCGAGCAGCTCCCGGACGCCTCGGTCGAGGACGCCACCGAACAGCACGCGGACCGCGCCCTGTTGATGGACGCGATGAAGGTGCTGGCGCCGAAGCAGCGCAGTGTCGTGGTGCTGCGACACTGGGAGCAGATGTCCACCGAAGAGACGGCCGCCGCCCTCGGGATGTCGGCCGGGACGGTCAAGAGCACGCTGCACCGGGCGCTCGCCCGGCTCCGCGAGGAGCTGGAGGCGCGGGATCTGGACGCACGCGCGCTGGAGCGTGAGGAGCGGGAGCGTTGCGCGGCGGCCTGACCGAGCCGGAACCACCGGCGGCCCACGGGACCGTCCAGGCGGCGATCACGGGCGTGTCCGTGCTCGCCGTCCTCGCGCTGTGCGCCTCCGCCTGCGGGACCGGTGGCACCGGCGCGCGCGACGAGGGCCCGGCCCACGCCGAGGCGGTCATCGGGGCGACGCCCTCACCGGGCGACTACTCCGACCCGAAGGACATCGACGCGGTCAGTCTCGTCAAGGACGACCCCGCGGTCTCCACCGAGGTCAAGCGCGAGCTGAAGCCGTGCGCCGCCGACCAGTACCCGGTCGACGTGGAGTACGGCAACCTGACCGGCGGCGCCGCGACCGACATCGTGGTCAACGTCCTCACCTGCGCGGACGCCGTCGGGGTCGGCTCGTACGTCTACCACGAGAAGGACGGCCGCTACCAGAACGTCTTCAAGGCCGAGGAGCCGCCCGTCTACGCCGAGATAGACCGCGGCTCCCTCGTCGTGACGAAGCAGGTGTACGCCAAGGACGACCCGATCTCCAACCCGTCCGGGGAGACCGTGATCACGTACGCGTGGAGCGCGGGCGAGTTCGCGAAGAGGTACAGCACGCACACGGACTACGGGAACACGGGTACGGAGGCCACGCCGGCGCCGGGTGGGGGTTGAGGCGGTGGCGCCGGGCCCGTCCGAAGGACCGCCCGATGGCCGATCGGCCGGGGCGCAACCGCCGACCGGCCATGCTTCCCGGACTTTCGGCGGCTTGACGGCGCGTCGCTGACCTGCGGAAATCAAGGTCGGCGAAAAAATCTCCGGTGGTGTGAACCGATCGGCGTGCCCGAAACGATGTACGAGTGAAAGCGCCGGTGAACGGGCCGGGCCGGCGGAGCGTCCCCTTGAGGGGAGGCCCCGCGCCCAGCACGGTTCGACCGACAAGAGACCCCCACGAGGACTGTGAGAGCACCCGGATGGCAGACCAGACACACGTGCTGTTCGTCGAGGACGACGACGTCATCCGCGAGGCCACCCAGCTCGCCCTGGAGCGGGACGGCTTCGCGGTCACCGCCATGCCCGACGGCCTGTCGGGCCTCGACGCGTTCCGGGCGAACCGCCCCGACATCGCTCTGCTGGACGTGATGGTGCCCGGTCTGGACGGCGTGAGCCTGTGCCGGCGCATCCGTGACGAGTCGACCGTGCCGGTGATCATGCTCTCCGCGCGCGCCGACTCCATCGACGTCGTCCTCGGCCTGGAGGCCGGCGCCGACGACTACGTGACCAAGCCCTTCGACGGCGCCGTCCTGGTCGCCCGCATCCGCGCGGTCCTGCGCCGCTTCGGCCACGCGGGCGGCGGCGACCGCGCCGAGTCGGACACCCCGGCCGCCGGCGGCGTGCTGACCTTCGGCGACCTGGAGATCGACACGGAAGGCATGGAGGTCAGGAAGGCCGGCGTCCCCGTCGCCCTCACCCCGACGGAGATGCGCCTGCTCCTGGAGTTCTCCTCCGCGCCGGGGACGGTCCTGTCGCGCGACAAGCTCCTGGAGCGCGTCTGGGACTACGGCTGGGGCGGGGACACCAGAGTCGTGGACGTCCACGTCCAGCGGCTGCGGACCAAGATCGGCCAGGACCGCATCGAGACGGTCCGCGGCTTCGGCTACAAGCTGAAGGCCTGAGCGGGGCAGGGGTGCGGGGATGATCCGGAAACAGGTGTCGGCGCTCTGGGAGCGCGCGGACATCCGTACGGGCCTTCGGTGGAAGCTGAGCGCGGCGATCGCCCTGGTGGGCGCGTTGATCGCGATCGTGCTGAGCCTGGTCGTGCACAACGCGGCGCGCGTGTCGATGCTGGACAACGCGCGCGACCTGGCCGACGAGCGGGTCCAGATCGCCCAGCGCAACTACGAGGTGTCGGGCCGCCCGAACTTCCCCGGCGTCAAGATCGACGACCGGGGGCTGCCCCCGGAGCTGCGCCACAAGGTCGAGGAGGGGCGGCGGGCGACGTTCGTCTCCGACCGCAGGAGCGGAGGGCCGGACATCTGGGCGGCCGTGCCGGTGAAGGACGGCAGGGTGCTCTCCCTGCACACCGGGTTCACCGACCGCAGCACCGACATCCTCAACGACCTCGACCAGGCCCTGATCATCGGCTCGATAGCGGTCGTCCTCGGCGGCAGCGCGCTCGGTGTGCTGATCGGCGGCCAGTTGTCGCGGCGGCTGCGCA
>NZ_JARAYJ010000040.1:0-50804 GCF_033794345.1 Streptomyces niveiscabiei | reverse complement strand
GGCCGCCGCCGCCGCGAACCAGGTGGCCAAGGGCGAGTCGGAGGTCCGCGTGCGGGACGCGATCGGCGGAGTCGTCCGGGACGAGACCGACGACCTCGCGAGCGCGGTGGACGCCATGGCGGACGCGCTCCAGCAGCGGCTGGAGGCCGAGCGCCGGGTGACCGCGGACATCGCGCACGAGCTGCGGACGCCGGTGACCGGACTGCTGACGGCGGCCGAGCTCCTGCCGCCCGGGCGGCCCACCGAGCTGGTCCTGGACCGCGCGAAGGCGATGCGGACACTCGTCGAGGACGTGCTGGAGGTGGCCCGGCTCGACGGCGCCTCCGAGCGGGCGGAGCTCCAGGACATCCTGCTGGGCGAGTTCGTCACCCGGCGGGTGGCCGCGAAGGACCCCGCGGTGCGGGTCAGGGTGGTGCACGAGTCGGAGGTCACGACCGACCCCCGGCGCCTGGAGCGCGTCCTGTTCAACCTCCTGGCGAACGCCGCGCGGCACGGCAAGCCGCCCATCGAGGTCACCGTCGAGGGCCGGGTCATCCGCGTCCGCGACCACGGCCCCGGCTTCCCCGAGGCGCTCCTCGCCGACGGCCCGAGCCGCTTCCGCACCGGCAGCACCGACCGCTCCGTCCAGGGCCACGGCCTCGGCCTCACGATCGCCGCGGGCCAGTCCCGCGTCCTGGGCGCCCGCCTCACCTTCCGCAACGTCCGCCCCCCGGCCGCCCCCGACCACATCCCCGCCGAGGGCGCCGTAGCCGTCCTCTGGCTCCCGGAACACGCCCCGACGAACACGGGCAGCTACCCGATGCTGCCGTGACACCACCGCGGGGGCGCCGGCACCGACGCCGCCGTCAGAGCACGGGCGGTACCCCCAGGGCGCGTCGGACGTACCGGCGCCGCACAGACCGGGGACGAGGACGGCCCCCCAGCCCCCGCCCCCGAGCCGGTGCGCGCTCGGACCAACCCCGTCCGCGTCCCCTCGCCCCGCAGCACCCACGTACCTGCCGCACAGACCGCGGGGCCCCACGACCGCCACCACCCGCACCCCCGGTCCCCGCCCACGCGAAAGGCCTCCCGGCGGCGGACACCAACCGGAAGGCCCTCGCTCACCACCACGTCACACCGCGAACGGCGCGGCACCACCCCGCGTCACACCGCGCCCCGCCCCACGCCACCCCGCGCCACCCCGACCGGCGCGAAACGGTCCCGCCTCACACCGCCTCCGCCACCGGCGCCGCAGGCTTCCCCGGCCCGTCCTCCGGAGCCGGCCCCCCGGCCCCCCGCAGCGGAACCTCCTTCACGAAGACCGCGGCGACCAGCGCGATCACGGCGATCACGGCGCCGAGCAGGAACGCGGAGTGGCTGCCGGCGGAGACGGCGTACTGGTACGCCTCCCGGGCCGCGGCCGGCAGCTTCGCGAGGCTCGCCGCGTCCAGCTGCGCGGACGCCTCGGTGACCTTGGACCCCAGCGCACCCGCGCGCTCGGACATGACGTCCTGGACCCGGTTGTTGAACAGCGCGCCCATGATGGCGACGCCGAACGACGAGCCGAGCGTACGGAAGAGGGTCGCGGAGGACGACGCGACGCCCATGTCCTTCATCTCGACGCTGTTCTGCGCGACCAGCATCGTGATCTGCATGAGGCACCCCATGCCGAGCCCGACGACGGCCATGTAGACGCCGGACGTGAACCGCGAGGTCCCGGTGTCCATGGTCGACAGCAGGTAGAGACCGGCGATCATCAGGACGCTGCCCGCGACGGGGAAGACCTTGTAGCGCCCGGTGCTGGTGGTGATCCGCCCGGCGACCATGGAGGTGACGAGCATCGCCCCGAGCATCGGCAGGAGCAGCAGCCCGGAGTTGGTCGCGGACGCGCCCTGCACGGACTGCTGGTACAGCGGCAGGAAGAGCGTCGCGCCGAACATCACGAACCCGGTGACGAACCCGATGACGGACATCAGCGTGAAGTTCAGGCTGCGGAAGATGTGCAGCGGCAGGATCGGCTCGGCCGCCTTCTTCTGCCAGAACACGAACCCGACAAGCGAGGCGACGCCGATCGCGATCAGCTCCATGATCCGCGCGGACGTCCACGCGTACTCCGTACCGCCCCAGGTCGTGACCAGCACGATCGACGTGATGCCGACGGTCAGCAGCGCGGCGCCGAGGTAGTCGATCCGCGCCTGCGCCCGCTTGCGCGGCAGGTGGAGGACGACGCTGATGAGGCCCAGCGCGACGACGCCGAGCGGCAGGTTGATGTAGAAGGCCCAGCGCCAGCCCCAGTGGTCGGTGATCGTGCCGCCGACGAGGGGGCCGCCGATCATCGCGAGCGCCATGACGCCGGCCATCATGCCCTGGTACTTGCCGCGTTCGCGGGGCGGCACGAGGTCGCCGATGATCGCCATCACGCCGACCATGAGACCGCCGGCGCCAAGACCCTGAACGGCCCGGAAGGCGATCAGCTGGCCCATGTCCTGCGCCATGCCGCTGAGCGCGGAGCCGATCAGGAAGATGACGATGGAGGTCATGAAGGTGGCCTTGCGGCCGTACATGTCACCGAGCTTGCCCCAGATCGGGGTGGCCGCGGCGGTCGCGAGGGTGTACGCGGTGACCACCCACGAGAGGTGTTCGAGGCCGCCCAGGTCGCCGACGATCGTCGGCATCGCCGTACCCACGATCATGTTGTCCAGCATCGCGAGCATCATCGTGATCATGAGCGCGAGCAGGACGACCCGTACGCTCCTGGGCTGTTTCCCCTCCGGCGCCGAGGCTCCCGCGGCTGACCCCGCCGCCCGCTGCGCGCCGTCGTCGCTCTCCGGTTTAACGATCTGTGTGTCCGCCATGGTTCCCACTCCCCCCGACCGGCCACTTACTTGCCGCCCGGCTAGTTCGATACACTGGGGAAGGTAGCGCCGTAACTAGCCGGTCGTCAAGTAAGTTTTTTCCCAAGGCAACCATCGGCCGGGGCGGCCGATTTCCCGGGGCGAGTTCCCACGCGAGCGCGAGGAGTTGGACAATGGGCGCCACCATGGACGGCACCAAGCAGCAGCGGCGCGGCAACACGCGCCAGCGCATCCAGGACGTCGCGCTCGAACTCTTCGCCGAGCAGGGGTACGAGAAGACGTCGCTCCGCGAGATCGCCGAGCGCCTCGACGTCACCAAAGCGGCCCTGTACTACCACTTCAAGACGAAGGAAGAGATCATCGTCAGCATCTTCGGCGATCTGACGAAGCCGATCCAGGAGCTGATCGACTGGGGCGCGGAGCAGCCGCACACCCTGGAGACCAAGCAGGAGATCGTCCGGCGCTACAGCCGCCACCTCGCCGACGCCGCCCCCCTCTTCCGCTTCATGCAGGAGAACCAGGCCACCGTCCGGGAGCTCCAGATCGGCGACGCCTTCAAGGACCGCATGCGGGGCCTGCGCGACATCATCATCGACCGGGACGCGCCCCTCACCGACCAGGTCCGCTGCATCAGCGCGATCTTCACCCTGCACGCCGGGATGTTCCTGCTCCAGGACATCGAGGGCGAGCCGGAGGAGAAGCGCGAGGCGGTGCTGGAGGTCGCGGTGGACCTGGTGACCCAGGCGCACGAGAACGCGAAGGGCTGAGGGCGGCCCCACGGACCGCCCTCAGCCTCCTGAACCGCCTCAGACGGTGACGCCCTTGGCGCGCAGGAACGCCACCGGGTCCACCGCCGAGCCGTAGTTCGCCGTCGTACGGATCTCGAAGTGCAGGTGCGGCCCGGTCGAGTTCCCGGTGCTGCCGGACAGTCCGATCCTCTGACCGGTGGAGACCTTCTGCCCGACCTTCACGCCGACCCGCGACAGGTGCGCGTACTGCGAGTACACCCCGCTGGAGTGCCGGATCACGATCGCGTTGCCGTACGCGGACCCGTCCCCGGCGCCGCCGGGCCCCGCCTTGACGACCGTACCGCCGTGCGCGGCGACGACGGCCGTGCCGGTCGGCACCGCGAAGTCCTGCCCGCTGTGCTTGGCGGACCACAGGCTGCCGGACTGCGCGTAGCTCGCGGTGAGGGTGTACGACTTCACCGGGTCGACCCAGGTCGCGGACGCGGCGGACGCCGTCCCCGCCGTCCCCAGCACGGCCGCGGCGCCGACTGCGGTGGCGCCGGCGGCCACGCGGGTGCGGAGCGGGGACGTGCGGAGGGAGCGGAGGAGAGCGCGCGGGGACATCGAGTACCTCGTGAGGTCGGGGACAGAAAAGCCACCCGCCGTACGGACCCGGCCGGGTGGACCCTCCCTTGGTAACCCGCGCCCCCTCGGACCCCCAAACGGGTGACCTACGACAGAAGCTAGTACGTCACCATAAAAAGCCCCGATCCGGACAGAAGCCCCAAGCTCGCCGCGCCACTATTCCGTCTAGTACGTGACGCGCGCCCTATGCGGCACATCACCGGCCTCCGGCCCCAAGGAGCCGTGGACCAGGGCGAGTTGTGACCCTGGTCACGATGCGTGCACGGGTCTGTGACGCGCCTCTCAGCACCATCTACCGTCCAGTAACCCGCTGGTTCCCCTCAAGCCACTCCCACCCACCAGCATGCCCACGACAAGGCAGCGCAAGGACGCGAGAGGACCCCACCCATGACCAGAGGCACCTGGACGCGCCGCATCGGCCTGACGGTCGTCGCGGCGACCGCGGTGACGGCCCTCGCCGTCCCGGCCGGCGCCCAGGCCGCTACGGCCACCAGCACCTCCACCGTCGCCGCGGCAGCAGCGGACGTCGACTACGCGACCTGGCAGACCGACTGCCAGGCCGTGATGGACCAGGCCCTGCCGTACCTGAAGAACCGCATCGCCGCCACCAAGCCCGGCGAGAAGCAGGCGATCGTCCTCGACATCGACAACACCACGCTGGAGACCGACTTCGGCTTCAGCTACCCGCAGCCGGCCAACAAGCCCGTCCTGAACGTCGCGAAGTACGCGCAGGAGCACGGCGTCTCCCTGTTCTTCGTGACCGCCCGCCCGGGGATCATCAAGTCCGTCACGGACTACAACCTCAAGACCGTCGGCTACCAGGTCTCCGGCCTGTACGTCCGCGGCTTCCTCGACCTCTTCAAGGACGTCGCCGCCTACAAGACCGCCCAGCGCGCCGACATCGAGAACAAGGGCTACACGATCATCGCGAACATCGGCAACAGCGCCACCGACCTCTCGGGCGGCCACGCCGAGAAGACCTTCAAACTGCCGGACTACGACGGCCAGCTCTCGTAGCCGGACGCGCCGGACATGAGGAAAGGGCCGGTGCTCTCCAGCACCGGCCCTTTCCTGTACGAGGCTTATGCCTCCTTGCTCAGGTTCGGCCCGCCACCGCCGGCCGCCTGCTCGATCGGCGGGACGTCGGGCAGCGCCGACTTCTCCTCACCGCGGAAGGTGAAGGCAGCGGTCTCGCCCTCGCCCTCCGTGTCGACGACCACGATGTGACCGGGGCGCAGCTCGCCGAAGAGGATCTTCTCCGAGAGCGTGTCCTCGACCTCCCGCTGGATGGTCCGGCGCAGCGGCCGGGCGCCCAGGACGGGGTCGTAGCCCTTCTTGGACAGCAGCTCCTTCGCGGCCTGGGAGAGCTCGATGCCCATGTCCCGGTCCTTGAGGCGCTCGTCCACCTTGCCGATCATCAGGTCGACGATGGCGAGGATGTCCTCCTGCGTGAGCTGCGGGAAGACGACGACGTCGTCGACGCGGTTGAGGAACTCGGGGCGGAAGTGCTGCTTCAGCTCGTCCGACACCTTGTTCTTCATGCGCTCGTAGTTGGTCTTCGTGTCGCCGGAGGCGGCGAAGCCCAGGTTGAAGCCCTTGGAGATGTCCCGGGTGCCGAGGTTGGTCGTCATGATGATGACCGTGTTCTTGAAGTCCACGACCCGGCCCTGGGAGTCGGTCAGGCGACCGTCCTCCAGGATCTGCAACAGCGAGTTGAAGATGTCCGGGTGGGCCTTCTCGACCTCGTCGAAGAGGACGACGGAGAACGGCTTGCGGCGCACCTTCTCGGTGAGCTGGCCGCCCTCCTCGTACCCGACGTAGCCGGGGGGCGAGCCGAAGAGCCGCGAGACCGTGTGCTTCTCGCTGAACTCCGACATGTCGAGGGAGATCAGCGCGTCCTCGTCGCCGAAGAGGAACTCGGCGAGCGCCTTGGACAGCTCGGTCTTACCGACACCGGACGGGCCGGCGAAGATGAACGAACCACCCGGACGCTTCGGGTCCTTCAGACCGGCGCGGGTACGGCGGATCGCCTTGGAGAGCGCCTTGACGGCGTCCTTCTGGCCGATGACCCGCTTGTGGAGCTCGTCCTCCATGCGCAGCAGGCGGGACGACTCCTCCTCGGTGAGCTTGAAGACCGGGATGCCGGTGGCGGTCGCGAGGACCTCGGCGATCAGCTCGCCGTCGACCTCGGCGACGACGTCCATGTCGCCGGCCTTCCACTCCTTCTCCCGCTTGGCCTTCGCGGCGAGGAGCTGCTTCTCCTTGTCGCGCAGGGAGGCGGCCTTCTCGAAGTCCTGCGAGTCGATCGCGGACTCCTTGTCGCGGCGGACGCCGGCGATCTTCTCGTCGAACTCGCGCAGGTCCGGCGGCGCGGTCATCCGGCGGATGCGCATCCGGGAACCGGCCTCGTCGATCAGGTCGATCGCCTTGTCCGGCAGGAAGCGGTCCGAGATGTACCGGTCGGCCAGGGTCGCGGCCTGGACCAGCGCCTCGTCCGTGATGGAGACGCGGTGGTGGGCCTCGTACCGGTCGCGCAGACCCTTGAGGATCTCGATGGTGTGCGGCAGCGAGGGCTCGGCGACCTGGATGGGCTGGAAGCGGCGCTCCAGCGCGGCGTCCTTCTCCAGGTGCTTGCGGTACTCGTCGAGCGTGGTGGCGCCGATGGTCTGGAGCTCGCCGCGCGCCAGCATCGGCTTGAGGATCGAGGCGGCGTCGATCGCGCCCTCGGCGGCACCCGCGCCGACGAGCGTGTGCAGCTCGTCGATGAACAGGATGATGTCGCCGCGGGTGCGGATCTCCTTGAGGACCTTCTTCAGGCGCTCCTCGAAATCACCGCGGTAGCGGGAGCCGGCGACCAGGGCGCCGAGGTCCAGGGTGTAGAGGTGCTTGTCCTTGAGGGTCTCGGGCACCTCGCCCTTGACGATGGCCTGGGCGAGGCCCTCGACGACGGCGGTCTTGCCGACGCCGGGCTCACCGATGAGGACCGGGTTGTTCTTGGTGCGGCGGGACAGCACCTGCATGACCCGCTCGATCTCCTTCTCGCGCCCGATGACCGGGTCGAGCTTGGACTCGCGGGCGGCCTGGGTGAGGTTCCGGCCGAACTGGTCGAGGACGAGCGAGGTCGAGGGCGTGCCCTCGGCGGGGCCGCCGGCGGTGGCGGTCTCCTTGCTCTGCTGGTAGCCGGAGAGCAACTGGATGACCTGCTGCCGGACCCGGTTGAGGTCTGCGCCCAGCTTGACGAGGACCTGGGCGGCGACGCCCTCGCCCTCGCGGATCAGGCCGAGCAGGATGTGCTCCGTGCCGATGTAGTTGTGGCCCAGCTGAAGGGCCTCGCGGAGCGACAGCTCCAGGACCTTCTTGGCACGGGGGGTGAAGGGGATGTGCCCGGACGGGGCCTGCTGGCCCTGGCCGATGATCTCCTCCACCTGCTGACGGACCGCCTCAAGCGAAATGCCGAGGCTCTCCAGGGCCTTTGCGGCGACACCCTCACCCTCGTGGATCAGGCCCAGGAGGATGTGCTCGGTGCCGATGTAGTTGTGGTTGAGCATCCGGGCTTCTTCCTGAGCCAGGACGACAACCCGCCGCGCGCGGTCGGTGAACCTCTCGAACATCGTTAATCGCTCCTCAGAGCGGTCAGGCAATGAGGGGACGCTCCCCTCGCTGTCCTTCCGCAGCTTAGTCCCGCAAGCGGGGACCGCTCATTCCAACTGCCGACACCGTCCGGATCACCTCCGCGGGAGCGGGGACCTGGTGCGGTCTCCCGACCCCTAACGCCGACATATGCTCCAACCTGATGGTGCGAGACGATGTTCCCGCAGGCCAGGCACTTACCCCGGTCGCCAGTACGCCGATGGCGAACGCGGGACGGCCTTTCCTGCGCGTCGCCCCCTCCCACTAGGGATGTCTTACCCGCCGGCACCGACAGTCCATGCCGTACGCACCGGTTCCCTCCGCTACGGGCGAACAACCTTGCGCCCGCCCGCATGGCCCCACACCCCCTTCTCACGCACACTGCGCAGCCGCTGGGCCACCCAGCGTAACTCGCGGCCCTTCCGCGCGGTTGCACTTGTCATGGTTGGCTCGCTCCCCACGCTCACCTCCGTCACCACGGTCCCCTCCCCGCGCCGTCCGCCCGGGCCCCGCTCCGGATTCCGCGGTTGGTACGAGAACGACCTGGGCTGGCCGACAGTGCCCGGATCCCCGGTACGACTAATCACGGGCCGCGCCTTCGACGTCCTGGAGGTCCCGAGGGAAGCGGGGCTGGCGGCGCTGGAACACCTCAGGGCGGGGGCGGAGGCGGGGGCGGCGGAGAGGCACGGGCTGCGCGGGGACCCGACGGGCGGGCGGGCGGCCTGCGAGGGGCGCCCGGCGCGGGAGCGGGCCATCGCCGAGGAGTGTCCGGGGTGTGAGCAGCCCGTCCGCGAGGGGGGCCCGGCGCGGGAGCGGGCCATCGCCGAGCGGTGTCCGGGGTGTGAGCAGCCCGTCCGCGAGGGGGGCCCGGCGCGGGAGCGGTCCGTCTGTGTGGGCCCCGTCCTGGTGTGCGGTGACCGGATGGGGTTCCTGGTCGCCGCCGGCGGGGCCGAGGAGGTGCCGGGGATTCTGCGGTGGCTGGAGTGGGGAGCGCTGCCGCTGGATCTCGTCGCGGTCGGGGCGGGCGGGAGTGTGGTCGCACCGCTGCCGCCGGGGGCGCCGCGCCGGGGTGCTGTACAGGGGGCCGCCGTGTGGCTGCGGCCCCCCGTTCCGGGTCGCGAGGAGTCCTCGCTGCCGACGATGTCGGCGCCGGGGGGCAATGAGGGCGCCCCCGGTCTCGTGCGTCTGGTGGACACGCTGGCGACTCACACGCACCGTGTCCGCCTGCGGAGCGCGAGCGCTCAGCCGTTGGCCTTCTCGTAGGCCTCGCGGATGGTCGCGGGAACACGGCCGCGGTCGTTGACGTCGTAGCCGTTCTCCTTCGCCCAGGCGCGGATCTGCGCGGTGTCCTGGTTGCCGCCGGCCGCGGCACGGGCCTTTCCGCGCCCGCCGGAAGCACGGCCACCGGTACGCCGGCCGCCCTTCACATACGCGTCGAGAAGGCCGCGCAGCTTGTCCGCATTGGCCGTCGTGAGATCGATCTCGTAGGTCTTGCCGTCCAGCGCGAACGTCACGGTCTCGTCCGCCTCGCCGCCGTCGAGGTCGTCGACAAGAAGGACCTGAACCTTCTGTGCCACCGGGTATTCCTTTCATCGATAACGTGAGGGCCGAGGCTCTGCGGCGTCCGCCGTTTCACCGCCCCTAGTTATATGCACTACGCAGTACGTCGGAAAGCAAACCGCTTTTGCTGGGAAAACACAAACCCCTGGGAGAGACCGGCCCCCCGCCCCGACCGGAAACGTGCGCGTTTCGGACATAGGACCCCTGGGCAAGGTCGATCACAGATGCAGAAGCATCCGGCTGTTGCCCAAGGTGTTCGGTTTCACTCGTTCGAGTCCGAGGAACTCGGCGACGCCCTCGTCATAGGAACGGAGCAGCTCCGCGTAGACATCGGTGTCCACCGGCGTCTCGCCGATCTCCACGAAGCCGTGCTTGCCGAAGAAGTCCACTTCGAAGGTCAGACAGAAAACCCGGCGAACACCGAGCCAGCGCGCCGTGTGCAGCAACTTCTCCAGCAACTGATGCCCCACACCGGAGCCCTTCAGGCCGGGCTGGACGGCGAGAGTACGGACTTCCGCGAGGTCTTCCCACATGACGTGCAGCGCCCCGCACCCGACGACCTCGGCGTTGTCGTCCCGTTCCGCGACCCAGAACTCCTGGATGTCCTCGTAAAGCGTCACCGTCGCTTTGTCGAGCAGGATGCGCCCGCGCGCGTAGTCGTCGAGGAGTGCGCGTACGGCGGGGACATCGCCGGTGCGCGCGCGCCGGACGGTGATGGCTTTGGCGGGAGGGTTCTCCGCCGGAGGGTTGTGCGCTGACATGTGCCGGACGCTATCGCCCGGCGTTCCCGGCCGCCGCGCCGGGGCTCCGCGCGGGCGTCTCCGGCCCCTGGACCATCCGTACGGCGTCCCGCAGCGCCTCGCGCTGTTCCTCGCTCATCATCCCGAAGAAGGCGACGAGAGCGGCGGCGGGGTTGTCGCTCTGGCTCCACGCGTCGTTCATGAGGGCGGCGGAGTACGCCGCGCGCGTGGAGACCGCCTCATAGCGATAGGCCCGGCCCTCCGACTCCCGGCGGACCCAGCCCTTCTGATGGAGATTGTCCAAAACGGTCATCACCGTGGTGTAGGCGATGGACCGTTCCTGCTGGAGGTCTTCCAGGACTTCCCGAACGGTCACCGGGCGGTTCCACTTCCACACCCGCGTCATGACCGCGTCTTCGAGTTCTCCCAAGGGGCGAGGCACGCTCAGCACACTAACGGGAGATCCCCGCATTCACCTCCCGAAACGAATCTTCCTGGAGGAAAGAGAACGAATGGGACGTACGGCGACGAGGCACCGTCAGCCCTCGGCGCCGCCGGAACCCGGCTGCCGGGCCGCCTCCGCGCGCGCGAGCGCCGCGTCGACGGCCGCGTCCTCCTTGGCCTTGTTGGCCCCGCCCTGGGTCTTCACGATCACGCGGATCAGACCGATGAAGAGCACGGCCATGACGACAGGGGGCACGAGCGCGGAGACGTAGTCCATGGATCCAGGGTAGCCACGGAGAAAGCGGACATCCGGGCGGGGTCGGGAAGGGCGGGACGCCCTGGTCGGGGCCGTCCGCGCCCGCGCGGGGGTGTTCCGCCGGGCGGATCGGCAGATCCCGGGGCGGTATTCCAGAGCTTTTGAAAACCCCGAGCCCCGCTCAAGGTCCTCCGGGTATCCTCACGGCCCCGTCCGCACGGTCCGGCGTTCCCGGCGATCACGCGCGCGGGGCGGCCGGCCAGGGAATCCGTGACCCCCATGCCCGGGAAATGCAGGCACCAGGGGACCGGAACCGGTAAATCCGAGGCCGGAAAATCCCGGACTCCGACGATTCCGAGCCACGAAGAAGCCGGGCCGGGGAAACGGGAGGGCCCTCAAACGCTGCCCGATCGCGAACACCGCCCACCGAGAGCGCTCCCGCGAGCACGGTCAGGTCAATTTCCCCCGCGAACCCGGTCACCACGATCAGTGAGCGTCCGATGACTACTCCGGCCCGCGCTTCTCCCCTCGAATCCCGGGGAGCCCGGCAAGGCACCGCATTGCCGGACGCCTTCGCCGCCGCCTATAGCCCCGCTCGAACGACGCCCGCGCCCGCCGCGAAACACCCGCATAGCCGCTCCATAGAACGAAACGCGTTCCGCAGGGCGCCTCGCCGTGGCGCCCTATACCGACGGACCGCACGCACACCCGCGCGGGCTCACGGCAGAACGGGGCATTCCCGGGCGGGACCGGGACGCGCCGCACAGAACCCCGCGCCCGCGCGCCTGGGATTGCCGGGACGGGAGTCACCACACGCGAAACCCGCCCGCAGCCGGGCATTCCCGGACCGGGAGTCGCCGTACGGCGAACCCCGCCCGCACGCCGGGCATTCCCGGAGCGGACGGTGCCCCACGGCGAACCCCGCTCTCACGTCGGGCATTCCCTGGCCGGGCGGCGCCGTCCGAGAACCCGCCCGCGCGCCGGCATTCCCGACCCGGGGGGGCACGTAGCTCATTTCGGGCCGGGCGGCGCCGCTCAAGAACCCCCGTCGGGCATTCCCGGGCCGCGCGGCGCCATGCGAGAACCCCGCCCTCGCGCCGGCCGTGAGCGGGCCGGGGTTTCGAGGGCGGGGCGGGGGATCGGGCCCGGCGGGACGTCAGCCCGCCGCGAGGCGCTCCTCCGGGTCGGCCGGGGGCGTGGGCGGGGCCGGCTTGCGGCGGGGGAAGACCTCGCCGGGCGTCGGGATGGGGCGCCGGGCGGGGTCGGGGGCCGCGGGCCTGGCGGGCTCGTCGGCGGGTCCGGGCGCCGGGCGCTTCTGCGGGGCCGGCGGCTCGTCCCCCGAGGCCTCCTCGAAGCCGCCGTCGGGCGACAGGCCGCCCGGGAGGGCCAGGAGGCGGGTACGGGAGGGCGGGACCGCCGGAGTCGGCGTGAGCGGCGCGGGGACGGCATGGCGGGTCGTCCTGCGGGCCAGCCGGCTGCGGACGTCCTGCTCGGCGAGCACCTGGCAGCGGCTCAGGAGGGTCGCCGCGAGCGGGTTGCCCCGCAGGGCCCGCAGGGCGGCGAGGTCGTCCGGCTCGGGCCGGTACCCGGTGCCCAGCACCTCCTCCAGCAACGTCAGGTACCCGGCCGCCGTACCGGGCAGCGCCGCCCGGTACCGGACGAGGTCGGCCACCAGGAACGTCCGCAACCGAGCGGCCTCGCGCAGCGCCTCGTCGAGAGACGTCGCCAGCCGATGACAGTCCTGGATGTCCTCTGCCGAGGCGGGACCGGGATGAAGGGCGAGGGCGAGAGCGCGACGGAGCACACGCAGCTCCTCCGCACCGAACGCCATGCCGCCGCGGGATCCGTATGGCGTGGGCATGCGGCAACGATACGCGCTAATCAGACAAATTCGACATATCCGTCAGGCGTGGCGCGGACCTTTCGCCCACAGGAACCTCACGGGCGGGCGCGCGTGGAGAACGGCGGGGAGGAGGGAGGGGACACGGGACGGACGGACCGGACCCCGCGAGCCCGCCCGCCGGCGGCCTCTCCGCCCACCGGAACACGCCCCCGCGCGTACGGATCACATCCGCGAGACGTTCCGTTCGTACACCAGTCGCAGCCCGATCAGCGTCAGCCACGGCTCGTGCTCGTCGATCACCGACGCCTCGCCGAGGACCATCGGCGCCAGGCCGCCCGTCGCGATGACCGTGACGTCCTCGGGATCGGCGGCGAGTTCGCGGGTCATGCGCTGGACGACCCCGTCGACCTGCCCGGCGAACCCGTAGACGATCCCGGACTGCATGGCCTCGACGGTGTTCTTGCCGATGACACTGCGCGGGCGCGCGACCTCGATCTTGCGCAGCTGGGCCCCTTTGACGCCGAGCGCCTCGACGGAGATCTCGATGCCGGGGGCGATGACGCCGCCGACGTACTCCCCGCGCGCGGACACCGCGTCGAAGGTGGTCGCCGTCCCGAAGTCGACGACGACGGCGGGCCCCCCGTACAGCTCGACGGCGGCGACGGCGTTGATGATGCGGTCGGCGCCGACCTCCTTGGGGTTGTCGGTGAGGATCGGCACACCGGTCTTGACGCCGGGTTCGACGAGGACGGCGGGGACGTCGCCGTAGTACCTGCGGGTGACCTCACGGAGTTCGTGCAGCACCGAGGGGACGGTCGCGCAGATGGCGATCCCGTCGATGCCGTCGCCGAGCTCGTCCCCGAGGAGGGGGTGCATGCCCATCAGCCCCTGGAGGAGGACGGCGAGTTCGTCGGCCGTCCGGCGCGCGTCCGTGGAGATCCGCCAGTGCTCGACGATGTCCTCCCCGTCGAACAGCCCGAGGGTGGTGTGCGTGTTGCCGACGTCGATCGTCAGAAGCATCGCTTCACTCCGCCTCACGCAGATCGAGGCCGATGTCGAGGATCGGCGAGGAGTGGGTGAGCGCGCCGACGGCGAGGAAGTCGACGCCGGTGTCGGCGTACGCGCGCGCGTTGTCGAGCGTGAGCCGCCCGGACGCCTCCAGCAGCGCGCGCCCGCCGACGATCCCGACGGCCTCCGCGCACTCACCGGGCGTGAAGTTGTCGAGCAGGATGAGGTCGGCGCCCGCGTCGACGACCTCACGGAGCTGGTGGAGGGTGTCGACCTCGACCTCGACGGGGACGTCGGGGAACGCCTCGCGGACGGCCTTGAAGGCCTGCGAGACGCCCCCGGCGGCCACGACGTGGTTGTCCTTCACCAGCGCGGCGTCGGAGAGCGACATGCGGTGGTTGACGCCCCCGCCGCAGCGCACGGCGAACTTCTCCAGGGACCGCAGCCCCGGCGTCGTCTTGCGGGTGTCCCGTACGCGCGCGCTCGTGCCCTCCAGCGCGTCGGCCCACGCGCGCGTGGCGGTCGCGATCCCGGACAGCCGGCACAGCAGGTTGAGGGCGCTGCGCTCGGCGGTGAGCAGGTCGCGCGTGCGCGAGGTGATCGACAGCAGCGTCTGCCCGGCCTCGACCCGGTCGCCGTCCTCGACGTGCCGCTCGACCTCGAACTCGTCCGTGCAGACGATGGAGACGACGGCCTCGGCGACCCTCAGGCCCGCGACGACGCCCGCCTCGCGCGCGACGAAGTCGGCGGTGGAGACGGCCTCCTCGGGGATGGTCGCGACGGTCGTCACGTCCACCCCGTGCGCGAGGTCCTCCTGGATCGCCACGTTCGCGACGTCCTCGACCTCGACGGGGTCGAGCCCCGCGTCGGTGAGCAGGCCGGCGAGCGCGGGGTCGAGCCCGCACTCGAGGTACTCGGCGTATTCGGCGTACTCGGCGTCGCCCTCGGCTCCGCACGCGCAGCCGTCGCCGCAGCCGCCGCTCCGGACGCCGCTGTCGACGCCGTTCTCGACGAGGGGAAGGTCGTTGCTCACTTCGGTCACTGCTCCTGGGGGCGCTGGGTCGGGGGGAAGTCGGCGGTCTCCGTGGGGCGCACGGCGAGCGAGCGGTCCGGGTTCAGCCGTACGACGATGTGGCGGCGCCAGGCGTCGTCGTCGCGGTCGGCGTGGTCCTCGCGCCAGTGGCAGCCACGGGTCTCCTCGCGCAGGCGCGCGGCGGCGACCAGGACGCGGGCGACGCACAGGAGGTTGGTGGCCTCCCAGGTGTCGACGCCGGGCTCGGCGGTCTTGCCGTTCTCGTCGAGGGCGCCGCGCGCGTGCGCGTGGAGGGCGTCGAGCCGGTCGGCGGCCTGCTGGAGGGAGGCGGCGGAGCGCAGGACGCCCGCGCCGTCGCTCATGATCCGCTGGATGGCGAATCGCTCCTCGGGGGCGAGGAGGGGGTGCTCGGGGGTCTGCGGGGTGTCGACCGGCGCGGGCACGCGCGCGGGGAGGCCGGTCCCGGCGATGCCCTCGGCGATGTCGGCGGCGATCCGCTCGGCGTAGACCAGCCCTTCCAGGAGCGAGTTGGAGGCGAGCCGGTTGGCGCCGTGGACGCCCGTGCAGGCGACCTCGCCGCACGCGTACAGGCCCGGTACGGTCGTCCGGCCCCGGGCGTCCGTACGCACGCCCCCGGAGGCGTAGTGGGCGGCCGGGGCGACCGGGATGGGCTCCTGGACGGGGTCGATGCCGTGCGCGCGGCAGGCGGCCAGGATCGTCGGGAACCGGTGTTCCCACATGTCCGCGCCGAAGTGCCGGGCGTCGAGGTACATGTGCTCGGCGCCGAGCTCCTGCATGCGCCGCATGATGCCCTTGGCGACGATGTCCCGGGGCGCCAGCTCGCCCAGTTCGTGCCGGCCCACCATGAAGCGCACGCCGTCCGCGTCGACCAGGTGGGCGCCCTCGCCGCGCACCGCCTCGGAGACGAGCGGCTGCTGTCCCTCCGCGTCGGCGCCGAGGAACAGCACGGTCGGGTGGAACTGGACGAACTCCAGGTCGCTGACCTCCGCGCCCGCGCGCAGGGCGAGCGCGACGCCGTCGCCGGTCGACACGGACGGGTTGGTCGTCGCGGCGAACACCTGTCCCATGCCGCCGGTCGCGAGGACCACCGCGGGCGCGTGGACGGCGCCCACGCCGTCGTGCTGGCCCTCGCCCATCACGTGCAGGGTCACGCCCGCCGTGCGGCCGTCGGCGTCGGTCAGGAGGTCCAGGACGAGCGCGTTCTCGACCGTGCGGACGCCCCGCGCGCGGACGGCCTCGACGAGCGCGCGGGAGATCTCCGCGCCGGTCGCGTCCCCGCCCGCGTGCGCGATGCGCCGACGGTGGTGGCCGCCCTCGCGCGTGAGCTCCAGGTCGCCCTCGGCGGACTCGTCGAAGTGCGCGCCGGTCGCGATGAGCCGCCGTACGGCGTCGGGGCCCTCGGTGACCAGGATGCGTACGGCGTTCTCGTCGCACAGGCCCGCGCCCGCGACGAGGGTGTCGTCGAGGTGCTGCTCGGGGGTGTCGCCCTCGCCCAGGGCCGCCGCTATGCCGCCCTGCGCCCAGCGCGTGGAGCCGTCGTCGAGGCGGGCCTTGGTGACGACGACCGTGTTCAGGCCGGCGGCCTCGCAGCGCAGGGCGGCGGTCAGGCCGGCGACGCCGGAGCCGACGACCACGACGTCGGCGGTGACGGCCCAGCCGGGCGCCGGGGCGTGCAGGCGGGGGCGCAGCGCGTCTGCGGCGGGCGGGCGTATGCCTGTGGTGCTCACGAGGCGGCTCCGAAGGTCAGCGGGAGGTTGTCGATCAGCCGGGTCGTCCCCACCCGGGCGGCGACGGCGAGGACGGCCTCGCCGGTGAAGTCGTCCCCGATCTCCGTGAAGTCGGCGGGGTCGACGAGCGCGAGGTAGTCCAGCGCGAGCGGCGGGTCGAGGCGGGCCGCCTCGTCGAGCACCGTGCGCGCGGCGGCGCGGATGCCCGCGGCGCCCGCGGCGGCCTGGGCGACGGCGTGCGTGTCGGCCGCCGCACGGGACTCGCCGATCGCGCTCAGCGCCTGCGCGCGTGCCTGTGTGGCGGGTACTTCTCGCGCGCGGGCGCGCAGGGCCTCCTGCGCGGCGTGCCGGTCGCGGCCCGCGAACAGCGCGCGCGAGAGGGCGAGTCCGGTGCGGCGTTCCTGGGGCGAGAGGTAGCGGTTGCGGCTGGAGAGCGCGAGGCCGTCGTCCTCGCGGACCGTCGGGACGGCGACGATCTCCACGCCGAAGTTCAGGTCGCGCACCATGCGCCGGATCAGGGCGAGCTGCTGGGCGTCCTTCTGGCCGAACAGCGCCACGTCCGGGCGCGTGAGGTGCAGGAGCTTCGCGACGACCGTCAGCATGCCGTCGAAGTGCCCCGGGCGTACGGCGCCTTCGAGGCGCTCGCCCATGGGGCCCGCGCTGATGCGGACCTGGGGTTCGCCGCCCGGGTAGACCTCGTCGGCGGAGGGCGCGAACACGGCGTCCGCGCCGGCCTCCTCGGCGATCTTCAGGTCGGCGTCGAGGGTGCGCGGGTAGCGGTCGAGGTCCTCGCCCTTGCCGAACTGGAGGGGGTTGACGAAGACGGTGACGACGACCTCGCCGTCCGGTCCGGCGATCTCGCGCGCGGCGCGGACGAGGGTGGCGTGACCGTCGTGGAGGGCGCCCATGGTCATGACGACGGCACGCGTGCGGGCGGGGGCATCCGTGCCGGCGCCGGAGCGACCGCCGCGCGCGCGGGCGTCCAGTTCCGCGGCGGTGCGCAGCAGGGCGAGGCTCATCGGGCGTCTCCTTCGATGCCGGGCGTGCCGTTCGGGCCGGAGGCGCCGCCTGCCAGCACCCCGAGCAGGTCCTGCGCGAGCTCCGGCTTGAGCAGGCCGTGCGCGAGCGCGCGGTCGGCGGTGGCGCGGGCCATCGCGAGGTAGCCGGCGACGGTCTGGGGCGCGTGCTTGCGCAGCTCCCCGACGTGCGCGGCGACCGTGCCCGCGTCCCCGCGCGCGACCGGCCCGGTGAGGGCGGCGTCGCCGGAGCGCAGCGCGTTGTCCAGGGCGGCGCCCAGGAGCGGGCCGAGCATGCGGTCGGGGGCCTCGACGCCCGCCTCGCGCAGCAGCTCCATGGACTGGGCGACCAGCGTGACGAGGTGGTTGGCGCCCAGCGCGAGGGCGGCGTGGTACAGCGGGCGGTTCTCCTCGGCGATCCACTCGGGCTCGCCGCCCATCTCGATGACGAGGGCCTCGGCGGCCAGGCGCAGTTCGTCGGGGGCGGTGACGCCGAAGGAGCAGCCGGCGAGGCGCTGGACGTCGACCGGCGTGCCGGTGAACGTCATCGCCGGGTGCAGGGCGAGCGGCAGGGCGCCCGCGCGCAGGGCGGGATCGAGGACCCGCGTCCCGTAGCGGCCCGAGGTGTGCGCGAGGAGCTGGCCGGGGCGGACCGCGCCGGTGTCGGCGAGGCCCTGCACGAGGGCGGGCAGCGCGTCGTCGGGGACGGTCAGCAGGACCAGGTCGGCGCGGCCCAGGACGTCCTCGGGGGTCGTCAGGGGCACGTCGGGCAGCAGGAGGGCGGCGCGCTTGCGGGAGGCGTCGGAGACGCCAGAGACGGCCACCGGGCGGTGGCCGGCGAGTTGGAGGGACGCGGCGAGGGCGGGGCCCACCCGGCCGGCGCCGACGACGCCGACGGTGAGCCGCGCGGGGCGGTCCCTGGGGTCTGGCTGGTGCACTGTAGTCACGCGACGGCGGCCTTCCCGTTCCAGTCCGCATCTGGGTACCGGACGATTTCTCGTCATGTTAACGCGATCTGTTCCGGGGCGGCCGGTTGTCCACAGGCTGTGCATATTGCGGATGCCTCCGCCCGCCGTCGCACGGCATGATCCGGGCATGACCTCAACGCCCGGCCCGCAGGCCGACGAGTCCCCCGCCGAGCAGCTGCGCGAGCGGCGCATGACGGCCCAGCGCGAAGCCGCGCACATCCTGTCCCGCCCCCCGTACCGCGCCTCCCTGCGAGAGCGCATGGCACATCTCGCGGAGGCGGCCGAGGGGTACGACCTCGACGAGCGCGCGGACGTGTACGGCAACGGTGTCGTCGCCGCCCTGGAGGAGCGGGTCGCGGGTCTGCTGGGCATGGAGGCCGCCGCGTTCTTCCCGACCGGCACGATGGCCCAGCAGGTCGCGCTGCGGTGCTGGGCGGGGCGTACCGGCGTGCGCGCGGTGGCCGTGCATCCGCTGGCCCACGTGGAGGTGCACGAGCGGGACGCGCTCAGCCAGGTCGCCGGGCTGCGGCCGGTGCACCTGACGGACGAGCCGCGGCTGCCGACGCCGCAGGAGGTGCGCGAGGCGGAGGAGCCGTTCGGGACGCTCGCGCTGGAGCTGCCGCTGCGGGACGCCGGGTTCGTGCTGCCGTCCTGGGAGGAGCTGACGGCGACGGTGGCCGCCGCGCGCGAGCGCGACGCGGTGGTGCACTTCGACGGCGCGCGCCTGTGGGAGTCGGTCACCCATTTCGGCCGTCCCCTGGAGGAGATCGCCGCTCTCGCGGACAGCGTGTACGTGTCGCTGTACAAGTCCCTCGACGGGCTGAGCGGCGCCGTCCTCGCGGGCCCGCGCACGCTGGTCGCGGAGGCCGCGGCGTGGCGCCACCGCTACGGCGGCACGCTCTTCCACCAGTTCCCCGCCGCCCTCACCGCGCTGGCGGGCCTCGACCGCGAGCTGCCCCGGCTGCCGGAGTACGTCGCCCACGCGCGCGTGGTGGCCGACGCCCTGCGGGAGGGGTTCGCGCAGGCGGGCGTCCCGTGGTTCCGCGTGCACCCGCGGGTGCCGCACACCCACGAGTTCCAGCTCTGGCTGCCGTACGACCCGGACACCCTCTCGGAGGCGGCGGTGCGCCAGTGCGAGGAGACCGGCACGTTCCTGTTCGCGTCGCCCTGGGACGCGAAGGGGCCCGGGGTGTCGTACACGGAGGTCTCCGTGCGGGCGGCGGGCCTCGCGTGGGGCGTCGAGGACGTGAAGCGGGCGGTCGCGGAGTTCGTGGCGCGGCTGCCCGAGGAGGCCGCCGATTGACGGCCCCCGTCAATCGGCGGGGGCGTTGTCGGTGGCGGGGTGCACCATGGGCGCATGAGCGTGAGCATCGACTTCGCCGGGGTCCGGCCCGAGCAGGTGGCCTTCGTCCCGTCGCCGCTGGCCGAGCTCGGGATGGCGCTGCACGCGCTGTCGGAGCCGGGGCACCACCCGGGCATCCAGGGGTGGACGGGCAGCGTCCTCGCGGCGCTCGACCCGCATCTCGCCGACCGGATGTGCGAGGCGGACTTCCTGTGGCGGACGGTGTTCTCGGACCTGTTCCTCGCCTGCGCGGGCGTGCCGGGCGCACTGCCCGGGGAGACGCTCGCGGAGGACCTGGCGCTGCTGGACAAGCTGCCGGACGACCAGTTCGTGGACGCGGCGCTGGAGTTCGCGTGCCCCGCGTGCGACTGCCCGGCGCCGGGCGTCCTCGCGGACCCCGTCCTGCGGGCCCGCGTCCTGGACCTCGCCGCCTCGCGCGGGCCCCGGCAGCTGGCGTTCGCGCGGCGGCTGCTCGACGACCCGCCCGGCGTGCGCGCGTGGCTGCGGCGCTTCCTGGAGGACTGCGACGAGGCGTTCTTCGCGGAGACCTGGGAGCGGCTGAGCCACCAGCTCGCGGCCGACGCCCGGCACAAGACGCAGATCCTGCACCGGCGCGGGCCCGCTGAGGCGTTCGCCGCGGTCTCCCCCGCCGTACGGCTCGACGAGGAGCGCGGGCAGATCGTCGTCGACAAGCTCGTCGAGAGCCGCACGTCCGCGCGGGACGCCGGCCTGCTGCTGATCCCGACGAGCCTGGGCCGCCCGCACCTGAACGTCCTGCACCGCGAGGGCTGGCGCCCCCTGCTGCACTACCCCGCGCACTCCCCGGCCCCCGACCGGGTGCCCTCGGTCGAACTGCTCACCCTGCGGATGAACGCGCTGTCCCACCCCGTGCGCATGCAGCTGTGCCGCAACCTCGCGCGCAGCGCGTACACGACGACGGAACTCGCCCGCATCCACACCATGTCCGCGCCGGAGATCTCCCGCCACCTCGCCGCCCTCAAGAAGGCCGGCCTCATCACGACCCGCCGGCGCGGCAGATACGTCCTGCACCAGCTTGACGTCGCCCTGGTGGCCCGCCTGGGCAGCGACTTCCTGGAGGGCATCCTCCGCTAGCGCGGGCGCCCTCAGGCGTGGCCCCCGCCCGCGCGCACGAGGCCCGTCTCGTAGGCGAGGACGACGACCTGCACGCGGTCGCGCAGGCCCAGCTTGGTGAGGATGCGCCCGACGTGCGTCTTGACGGTCGCCTCGGACAGCACGAGCCGGGCGGCGATCTCCCCGTTGGACAGCCCCTGGGCGACGAGGATCATCACCTCGCGCTCGCGCTCCGTGAGGCGCTCCAGCTCCTTGTGCTCGGGGGCGCGCCCGGAGCTGGGCAGCATCGGCGCGAACCGGTCGAGAAGACGGCGGGTCGTGGAGGGGGCGACGACCGCGTCACCGCTGTGCACGGAGCGGATCGCGGCGAGCAGCTCCCCCGGGGGCACGTCCTTCAGCATGAACCCGGAGGCGCCCGCCTTCAGCCCGGAGAACGCGTACTCGTCGAGGTCGAACGTCGTCAGGATGAGCACCTTCGGCGGGTCGGGCTCCTCGCAGATGCGCCGGGTCGCCTCCACGCCGTCCAGCTTCGGCATCCGTACGTCCATGAGGACGACGTCGACCTCCGTGGACCGCACCACCTGGAGCGCCTCGACCCCGTCGCCCGCCTCCGCGACGACCTCCATGTCCGGCTGGGCGGCGAGCACCATCCGGAACCCGGTGCGCAGCAGCACCTGGTCGTCGACGAGCATCACGCGGATCGTCATCGGGTCCTCTTCCGTTTCCATGTCCATGCGTTCGTGTCGGGGCGTTCGTGCCGGATGTCCGTGACAGGTGTCAGCAGGGCGTGTCAGTGCGCCGGTTTGAGCGGGAGCAGCACGCTGATGCGGAAGCCTCCTCCGGGGCGCGGACCGGCGTCCAGGGTCCCGCCGACCATACCGACGCGCTCGCGCATGCCGATCAGTCCGTGCCCCTGCCCGTCGGCGCCGCCCTCCTCGTACAGCTCGTGCGGGGCGCCCTTGCCGTCGTCCTCGACGAGCAGGCCGAGGCCGTCGTCGAAGTAGACCAGCCGCACGCTGGCGCCCACGTTCGGGCCGCCGTGCTTGCGCGTGTTGGTCAGCGCCTCCTGGACGATGCGGTACGCGGTCAGCTCGACGCCGCTCGGCAGGGCGCGCGCGGTCCCCTCGACCTTGAAGTCGACGGGCAGCCCGGAACCCCGGCACTGCTCGACCAGGTCCTCGATCTGCTCGACGTCCGGCTGCGGGACGTACTCGCCGCCCTCCCGGTGCTCCCCGGTGCGCAGGACGCCCAGCAGGCGGCGCATCTCCGCGAGCGCCTGGCGGCCGGTCGACGAGATGGTCTCCAGCGCCTTCTTCGCCTGGTCCGGTGCGGCGTCCAGGACGTACGCGGCGCCGTCGGCCTGGACGACCATCACGGACACGTTGTGCGCGACCACGTCGTGCAGCTCGCGCGCGATGCGCGCGCGTTCGGCGGCGACGGCGACCTTCGCCTGCGCCTCGCGCTCGCGCTCCAGACGGGCGGCGCGCTCCTCCAGCTGCGCGAGGTACGCGCGCCGGGTGCGCATCGAGTCGCCCAGCACCCACGCGAGGACGAACGGCACGGTCAGGAAGACGACGGTGACGATGTTCGCGCTCTCGCTCGCGTCGTCCGGCCAGCGCAGCTGCGCCGCCGTCGCCGCGCACACGCCCATGGCGAGCGCCACCCGCGACGCCCAGCGGGCGCCGACCGCCGCGACCGTGTAGACGATCATCAGCATCGCGAAGTTCGCCACGTTGACGCCCACGCCCAGCACGAGCTGCGCGCAGCCCGCGACCGCCGCGAGCACCAGCATGGCCTCCGGCATCCGCCTGCGCAGGGTCATCACCAGGCACAGCGCGACGACCGTCGGCAGCACCACCGGCAGGGAGTTCGTGCGCCCGACCTCGTGGTTCGCCGTCTCCGTGACGAAGGCGAAGCCGAAGAGGACCACGGCCCAGAAGCCGTCCACCCCGGTCGGGTGCCTGCGGAAGAAGTCGTAGAGGCGCTGCACGTAACCCAGCGTAGGGATGCGTGATGCCCCTGTGGGTCAACCGGAGGACCGATCCGTATAGCGCGCGCATACTCCGCAAGGTGGAGGGAGTGATCAGCTGTACGCATAGTCTGGGCGGGCGGCCGGGGAGGTGAGAGGCGTGGCGACGGCCTCGTGGCACGGGTGGCGGACGGCCGCCCAGAGGGCCCTGTACGGCCCTGAGGGCTTCTACCGGCGCCCCGAGGGCCCCGCCGGTCACTTCCGGACCTCCGTCCACGCCTCGGCGCTCTACGCCCGCTCCGTGGCCGCGCTGCTCACCCGGGTCGACGAGGCGCTCGGCCGACCGGAGACGCTGGACTTCGTGGACGTCGGCGCCGGCCGAGGCGAACTGGTGACGGGGGTGCTGGCGGCTCTGCCGTACGACGTCGCGGCGCGCACGCGCGCGTGGGCCGTCGAGATCGCCGGGCGGCCCGCCGGGGTGGACGAGCGGATCGCCTGGACCGCCGAGGCGCCGCGCGGCGTCACCGGGCTCCTGTTCGCCAACGAGTGGCTGGACAACGTGCCCGTGGACGTCGTCGAGACGGACGCCGGCGGGGTCCCCCGCGTCGTCCTCGTCGGCCCCGACGGCACCGAACGCCTCGGCCCGCCCGTGTCCGGCGAGGACGCCGAGTGGCTGGCGCGCTGGTGGCCGCTGGGCGCCGAGGAGGGCCTGCGCGCGGAGATCGGCCTCCCGCGCGACCGCGCCTGGGCGTCCGCCGTCGCCCGCGTCGAGCGGGGACTCGCCGTGGCGGTCGACTACGCGCACGCGCGGGATTCCCGGCCGCCCTTCGGGACGCTCACCGGGTTCCGCGCGGGGCGCGAGGTCGTACCCGTGCCGGACGGGACGTGCGACATCACGGCGCATGTGGCACTGGACGCGTGCGCGGACGCCGTGCCGGTACCGGCGGCCCTGCGCACCCAGCGGGCCGCGCTGCGCGCCCTGGGCGTCACCGGCGTACGGCCGCCCCTGGCGCTGGCGTCCACCGACCCCTCCGCGTACGTGCGCGCGCTGGCGGCCGTCGGGGAGGCCGCCGAACTCACCGCGCCGGGCGGGCTGGGCGACTTCGGGTGGCTCGTGCAGCCGGTCGGGATCCCGGACCCGCTCGCCCTGTAGGAGGGCCGGCCGGGGCCTACTTGTCGATGTCCCCCACGACGAAGAACATCGACCCCAGGATCGCCACCATGTCCGCGACCAGCGTCCCCGGCAGCAGCTCCGTCAGCGCCTGGATGTTGTTGTACGACGCGGAACGCAGCTTGAGCCGGTACGGGGTCTTCTCGCCCTTGCTGACGAGGTAGTAGCCGTTGATGCCGAGAGGGTTCTCGGTCCAGGCGTAGGTGTGGCCCTCGGGGGCCTTGAGGACCTTCGGGAGGCGCTGGTTGATCGGGCCCGGCGGGAGGTCCGCGACGCGGTCCAGGCAGGCGTCCGCGAGGGCGAGCGCGTTGTGCGTCTGCTCCAGGAGGGACTCGAAGCGGGCGAGGCAGTCGCCCTCCTGCCGGGTGACGACCTTGAGGACGTCCTGGAGGTCCCCGTACGCGAGATAGGGCTCGTCGCGGCGCAGGTCGAGGTCGACGCCCGACGCGCGCGCGATGGGCCCGCTCACGCCGTACGCGTGCACGGCGTCGGCCGACAGGACGCCCACCCCGCGCGTGCGGCCCCGGAAGATCTCGTTGCCGAGGACCAGGTCGTCGAAGACGTCCATCCGGGAGCGGACGGCGGCGACCGCCGCCCGCGCGCGGGAGGTCCAGCCGGCGGGGAGGTCCTCCTTGAGACCGCCGACCCGGTTGAACATGTAGTGCATGCGCCCGCCGGAGACCTCCTCCATCACGTCCTGGAGGACCTCGCGCTCGCGGAACGCGTAGAACACCGGCGTGATCCCGCCGAGTTCCAGCGGATACGAGCCAAGGAACATCAGGTGGTTGAGGACCCGGTTCAGCTCCGCGAGGAGTGTGCGCGTCCACACCGCGCGCGCGGGGACCTCCATGCCGAGCATGCGCTCCACGGCGAGCACGACACCCAGCTCGTTGGAGAACGCCGACAGCCAGTCGTGCCGGTTCGCCAGCATGATGATCTGACGGTAGTCACGGGCCTCGAAGAGCTTCTCCGCACCCCGGTGCATGTACCCGATGACGGGCTCCGCGTGGACGATCCGCTCGCCGTCCAGCACCAGCCGCAGCCTGAGCACACCGTGCGTGGAGGGGTGCTGCGGGCCGATGTTCAGCACCATGTCGGTGCTCTCCGCCGCCCCGCCGATCCCGACCGTGGTCTCCGTCGTAGGAGTCATGGTTCCAGTCTCCCCTACGTACGCTGGCGGCATGGAGACGGGGAGCGCGCGGGGCGCCGAGAGCGTGGGGGCGGAGCCGGTGTGGACCGGCCTTCCGCCGGGACTGCTGCGGATGCGGCGGCTGTTGCTGGTGGTGTGGCTGGGGGGTGCCTCGATCGCCCTGGGGGTGTGCCTGTGGCTTTTCGTCGCCCCCGCGTGGGCGCTGTGCGCGGTTGCGCCGGTGGCCCTCACCGTCTGGGGGTGGGTGCTGCTCGGCCGCAACTGGCGGTCCTGGCGGTACGCCGAGCGCGCCGACGACCTGCTGATCAGCCGGGGTGTGCTGTGGCGCGAGGAGACCGTCGTGCCGTACGGGCGGATGCAGCTCGTGGAGGTCACCTCCGGGCCCGTCGAGCGGTACTTCGGGCTCTCCAGCGTCCAGTTGCACACGGCCGCCGCCGCGACCGACGCGACCATCCCGGGACTCGACCCGGCCGAGGCGGAACGGCTGCGCGACCGGCTCACCGAGCTGGGCGAGGCCCGATCGGCGGGGCTGTGACGACGCCGGGCGCGCAGGACGGCATACGCCTGGAGGCCGAGCCGCCCGGCGAGGCGCCGCCGGTCGTCGAGCACCGGCTGCATCCCGTGACGCCGTTCCGGCGCGCGTGGGCGCCGGTCGCCGTCCTCGCCGGCTGGGCGGTCCACGATCCCGGCCAGGCGCAGGAGCAGCTCACCCGGCTGACGTCGACGACCCTGCTGATCGCCATCGCCGTCGTCGTCCCCGCGTCCGCGCTGTACGGGTTCCTCAGCTGGTGGTTCACGCACTTCTCGGTGACCGACACCGAACTGCGCATCCGTACGGGGCTGGTGTTCCGGCGTACCGCGCACATCCGGCTGGAACGGGTGCAGGCGATCGACATCTCCCAGCCGCTCCTCGCGCGCGTGGCGGGTGTCGCGAAGCTGCGGCTCGACGTCATAGGGACCGACGACAAGGACGAGCTGGCCTTCCTGGGGGAGCGTCAGGCGCGGGCGCTGCGGGCCGAACTCCTCGCGCGCGCGGCCGGGTTCGCGCCCGAGACCGCGCACGAGGTCGGGGAGGCGCCCACGCGCGAGCTGCTGCGGGTGACGCCGCGCGACCTCGCGATCGCGCGCCTGCTGTCGGGGGGTACGTGGGTCGCGCTGCTCGGTGCGGCCGTGCTGGTGCCGTTCCTGTGGATGGCCACGAACTGGTGGACCGCCCTCGTCGCCGGGCTGCCGATGCTGGGGGCCGCCGGGGCGGGGACCGTGGGGCGGTTCGTCACCGAGTACGACTGGACCGTCGGGGAGTCTCCCGACGGGCTGCGGCTCGACCACGGGCTGCTCGACCGGTCCCACGAGACGGTGCCGCCCGGGCGCGTGCAGACCGTGCGCGTCGTCGAGCCTCTGCTGTGGCGGCGGCTCGGGTGGGTGCGGGTCGAGCTGGACGTCGCCGGGTCCGAGAACTCGCTGCTCGTGCCGGTCGCTCCGCGGGCCGCCGCCGAGGCCGTCATCGCGCGCGTGCTTCCCGGTGTGACCGTCCCCGGTGTCCTGACCCGCCCGCCGAAACGTGCCGGCCGTGTCGCGCCGGGGTGGTGGCGCGGCTACGGCATCGCCGTCACCGACCAGGTCTTCGCCTCCCGCCACGGCCTCCTCCGCCGCCACCTCGCCCTCGTCCCCCACGCCAAGGTCCAGAGCGTGCGGCTCACCCAAGGGCCCTGGGGGCGGCTCTGGCGGCTCGCCAGTGTCCATGTGGACACCGGGGCCGACAAGACCGTTTCCGCCCGCCTGAGGGACGCCCACGAGGCCGCCGCCCTCCTCGCCGACCAGTCGACCCGCTCACGGACGGGCCGCCACGACGCGCCGCCGGACCGGTGGATGGCGTAAGGGCGGGGAGCGGCTGCCGCGGGGTGGAATGCCTCGGGGGCTGTACGGACCGCTCGTCTGCGGTCGTACAGCCCCCGGTGAACCTCGACGTTGCGTCAGTACGCCGCGCTGCGCAGGCCCTGGAGGTCCAGCTGTTCGGTCTCGTCGTGCGGCGTCAGGTCGACGACCTGGCCCACGGCTCGGGACGTCTCGTCGGCGGGCTTGAACTCCGCCTCCGACTCGGCCTTGTGCAGGGCCAGCGCTTCCTGGCCGACCACGTCGGCGAGGTCCTCGTTCTGCACCGCCTCCAGGGCCGCGGGCTCGGCGTCCTGCTTCGTGCCGAAGAAGTCGAAGCCCCCCTCGACCGCGGCGCGGCGGACCGGCTGGGCGGCCGGGACGACGGCTACGGCGGTCGGGACCGCGAAGTGGCCGGCCTGACGCTGCACGGAGCCCGCCGGGCGGGGGACGATCTCACCGGACGTGGACGGCTGCTGCGGGATGCCCGTCGTGTGCGCGGGTTCGAGGGCGTGGGCGGGCTGCTGCGGGATCTCGGCGGCGGCCTCGCGCGCGGGCTCGACGGCGGTGTCGGTCCCCCGTGCGGGCTCCGCGGCGGTGCCGGCCTCGCGCGCGGGCTCCACAGCGCTGTCCGTCGTCCCGCGCGCGGGCACGTCACGTTCCCGGGTGACCTCGTCCCGTGCCGCAGAGGTGCTCTCCTGGGAGGCGCCGTCCCGCTCGGACGGGCGGTCCTCGTCCCGCGCGGGGACGCCGTCCGTCTCGGGCACTCCGTCGCGGAGCGCCTCGTACCGGTCCTCGCTCCCCGTGGACCCGGCGACCGCGTGCCCCTGCGCGTCGGCCGCCCCGGGCTTCCCCTCGCCCTCGTCCTCCGCCACGGGCTCGCCGCCCTCGGGGCCGTCGCCCTTGGGAGAGCCACCGCCCGACGGCCCGTCACCCTTCACGGACGAACCGCCCACCGGCGAACCCCCCTCGGGGGAACCACCCTTGAGGGAACCGTCCTTGGCGGAACCCCCCTCGGCCGCCTCGACCACCCCGGGCCTCTCGAACCGGCCCAGCGCCGCCGCGGCCCGCAGGAACAGCTTCGACCCCTCGGGCGAGAACAACCCCGGAGCCGAAGGCTCGACGGCGGCGCTCTCAACGCCCTCAGCGGCCCCGGAGCCGTCGTTCCCGGCAGCCTCAGCCGTCCCGGCACCCTTGACCCCGGCCCGCTCGGCCCCGGCGGCCTCGGCGACCCCGGCGCCCTTGGCTGCGACCACCTCGGCGGCCCCGGCGCCCTTCGCCCCGGCCCTCTCGGTCCCAGCGCCCTCGGCCCCGCCCTCAGCCCCGGCAGCCCCCGGCGTCAGGGCCTCCAGCTCCAACCGCCGCCGCCCCTCCAGCGCGCTCGCCCGCTCGGTCTCCGCGTTCGCGTACCGCCGCAGCAGCGCGGCATGCTCGTTGCGCAGCCCGGCCAGCTCGGCCCGCTTCGCGCGCAGGCGCTGTTCCAGCTTGCCGCGCAGCTCGCGGGACTCCTCCAGGTCGGTCTCCAGCTCGGCGACCCGCTCCTCGTAGCGCCACTCGTCGCTGACCCGCGCGCGCGAGAGATCGGCGACCGTCTTGCCGGCCTGCGCGTCCCAGCGCCGCAGGACGGCCGCTCCGACGATCGCGACGGCGGCGGCGAACGCGGCTATCACGCGCAGTACGCCCGTATCGGAGAACAACCAGGGCCCGAACGCGCAGACGAGGGAGACGCCTGCGATCGCCGACGGGGGCAGCAGCCTGTGCAAAGGCGGTGAATGGCGGTGACGTCCACGTGGCATGGCCAGAAACTTACCGCGCGTAGGGATGCGTTGGCGCCCCGCCCCGTAAAAACACAGCCATCCCGAAACCTTCGCACGGCAGGAGAAATGAATTCCGGCCAGAGCATGCGGAGGGACGGGCGAAATCCAAGATCATTTCCGGTCGGAGTGCGCGGCGGGGGCCTGAACAGCCGTCCCGCGTGCGCCTGTCGCGCACCCGCGCGCGGGACTCACGGTTGCGTCAACCGTTCGCTGACCCACTGAAGGGTGGCCGGAATCTCCCGCCGCCATGTGTTGAAGTTGTGACCTCCGCTGTCGAGGATGATCGACGAGATGCGCGTACGGTTCGTCGCCTTCACCAGATCGATGAACTTCAGGGTCGCCTTGTAGTTCGACTCGCCCTCTTTGCTGCTGGTGACGAGCAGTGAGGTGTCCGGCGCGGGACGGTGCTTGATGAACCACTTCAGGTCCGCCTCGTTCTTCAGCGTCCCGTTGCCCTGGAACAGATCGCCCGTGGTGGGGTCGATGGGCGCCTTGTAGTACGGCGAGAGGCCCGCGCCCGCGGCGAACACCCCGGGGTGGTGCATCGCGAGCTTCAGGGCGCAGTACCCGCCCGTGGAGTCCCCGATGACCCCCCACTTCTTGGCGACCCGGTAGTGCGAGGCGATCGCGGCGGGCAGGTCCTTCGCGAAGAACGACTCCGTCTGGGGCCCGCGCGGGATGTCGACGCACTCCGTGTCGCGCGGGGGCGCGACGGTGGGCCGCAGCATCACGAGGATCATCGGCTGCATCTTCCCGTCCTTGGCGAGGTCCCGCGCGGTGCGCGGGAAGTCCAGCTTGTCGACGAGCGCCTGCGCCGTGCCCGGGTACCCCGTCAGGACGATCGACGCGGGGAACGCGCGCGTGCGGTACTGCGGCTGGAAGTACTCCGGCGGCAGGTACACGTACGCGGGTGACGCGATGTGCGTCGTCCGGCCGGTTATCGAGACCTTGTGTATCTGCCCGCGCGCCTGCGGGCTTCCGCCGGGCCCCTCCACGCGCTGCTCGTCGAGGACCTTGAGGGCTCTCGCGGGGCCGCCGGAGGCGTGGTCGACGACCACCCCCTGGCCGTTCTCCTTGCCGAAGAGGTCGGCCCAGCTGGCGTAGAAGCCGAACGCCTGGTTGGCCGCGAGGCCCACCGCCGCGAAGAGCGCCACCTGGG
Source organism: Streptomyces niveiscabiei (assembly GCF_033794345.1). NCBI lineage: Bacteria > Bacillati > Actinomycetota > Actinomycetes > Kitasatosporales > Streptomycetaceae > Streptomyces > Streptomyces niveiscabiei. The sequence continues at coordinate 20,779 of NZ_JARAYJ010000040.1, read as the reverse complement.
TGGCGAGCAGCAGCCCCACGCGCCCGGCGACCGGGGCGACGCCCTGCCGCGCCAGCCGCGGCCACAGCCAGACCGTACCGATGAACAGCAGTGCGGCGCACACGATCGCCAGCACCAGCACCTTGTTGCTCGTAAGACCCATAGGGCGTTCCCTGCCTGCGCTTTCCTCGCCGGGCGCCCACGCTGCCCGCACTTCTTCGCGAGGGCTTGTCCCGGTCTTTCCCTGACCTTTGGAGCCGCTTTGGGGATGTGAGTGAACCTCTCTCCCCGAGACACCGTCCTAGAGGGCGCAATGTCGCCGGTTCGGCCAATCACGGCACCGGGATCAAGGTCACTCGCGGAACTACGGGATGCGATGTCTGTCAGGGAAGATGGGGAAATGTCGGGCGGGGTTCCGATCCGATCAAGTCGCGTACGGCGCGTTCTGCGAGGTCCGCGCCCCGAGTCCGTTCCGGTTCTCGTCGGCAGAGCCTGTGCCGTCGTAGGACTGCTGGACGTCGCGGCGGGAGTGTTCCCGCGGTTCCGCCACAGCCGTATGCACTCGCTCGCGGAAGTGCTGCCCGGGTCGTTCGGCCCGTTCGCGGCGGCTCTCTCGCTCAGCGCGGGCATCCTGCTGCTGCTGCTCGCGCACGGCCTGAAGCGCGGCAAGCGGCGGGCGTGGCGCGCGGCGGTGGCCCTGCTCCCGGCGGGCGCGGCGGCGCAGTTCACGTACCGCCACTCCCCCGTGGGCGTGATCATCTCGGTCGCGCTGCTGGTCGCGCTGATCGTCTACCGCGACCAGTTCGACGCGCTGCCCGATCCGCGCAGCCGCTGGCGGGCACTGGCCAACTTCATCCTCATGGGCGCGGGCTCCCTCGCTCTCGGCATGGTCATCGTCAGCGTCCACTCGGAGCGGATGGTCGGCGACCCGAGCGTGGCCGACCGGCTGACGCACGTGGTGTACGGCCTGTTCGGCTTCGAGGGGCCCGTGGACTACGCGGGCAACACCTCCTGGACGGTCGCGTTCTCCCTGGGCGCGCTGGGCTGGGTGACCGCGCTCACCACGATCTACCTGGCCTTCCGCCCCGAGCACCCGGCCGCGCAGCTCACCGAGGAGGACGAGACGAAGCTGCGCGCGCTGCTGGAGAAGCACGGCCGCCGCGACTCCCTCGGCCAGTTCGCGCTGCGCCGCGACAAGGCCGTCGTCTTCTCGCCCAGCGGCAAGGCCGCCGTCACCTACCGCGTGGTCTCCGGCGTGATGCTCGCCAGCGGCGACCCCATCGGGGACGTCGAGGCGTGGCCGGGCGCGATCGAGCGGTTCATGGACGAGGCCAAGGCGCACTCCTGGACCCCGGCCGTGATGGGCTGCTCCGAGACCGGCGGCGAGGTCTGGACCCGCGAGACGGGCCTGGACGCGCTGGAGCTCGGCGACGAGGCGGTGGTCGACGTCGCGGATTTCTCGCTGGCCGGCCGCGCGATGCGCAACGTCCGGCAGATGGTCAAGCGCATCGAGCGCGCCGGGTACGAAACCCGCGTCCGTCGCATCCGTGACCTCGGCGACACCGAGCTGGAGCGCATCCGCAGGGCCGCCGACGACTGGCGCGGCACCAGCACCGAGCGCGGCTTCTCGATGGCGCTGGGCCGCATCGGCGACCCCGCCGACGGCGACTGCCTGATCGCCACGGCGCACAAGGCCGACGACGTCACCGACGCCTACGGCGACCTGAAGGCGATCCTGCACTTCGTGCCCTGGGGCAACGACGGTGCCTCGCTCGACCTGATGCGCCGCGACCGCTCCGCCGACCCCGGCATGAACGAGCTGCTCATCGTCGCCGCCCTCCAGGCCGCCCCGAAGTTCGGCATCACGCGCGTGTCCCTCAACTTCGCGATGTTCCGCTCCGCGCTCGCGCGCGGGGAGAAGATCGGCGCCGGCCCCGTCCTGCGCGCCTGGCGCGGGCTGCTCGTCTTCCTCTCCCGCTGGTTCCAGATCGAGTCCCTCTACAAGTTCAACGCGAAGTTCCAGCCCCGTTGGGAGCCCCGCTTCGTCGTCTACCGCAACTCCGGAGACCTGCCCCGCATCGGCTTCGCCGCCATGCAGGCGGAGGGCTTCGTCGACCTGGCCATCCCCCTCCCCCGCTTCCTGCGCCGTACCCCCGCGCCCGCGCGCCCCTGCGCGCACGTGACCGAAGGGGATGTGCGCGCCGCGTAGGACAGGACGCAACGGTGCCGACGCAACGGCGGCGTCACGACGATACGGTTTCGTCGCGACGCCGCCGTTGCGCGTCACGACGGTACGGTCCCGTCCCGACGTCCCCGCCCCCGCACCCCCACCCCGACCCGCACTCCCGCCTCCCCCCGGGGCCTACGCTGAACGCATGAGCAAGCAACGCGGGCGCGTCACCGGACTCCCCGAATGGGACCGGTGTGCGGTGATGGGGGTCGTGAACGTCACCCCGGACTCCTTCTCCGACGGCGGTCGCTGGTTCGACACGACGGCCGGCGTGAAGCACGGTCTGGACCTGGTCGCCGAGGGCGCGGACCTGGTCGACGTCGGCGGCGAGTCGACCCGCCCCGGCGCGCGCCGGGTGGACGAGGACGAGGAACTGCGCCGGGTCGTCCCGGTGGTGCGCGGGCTGGCCTCCGAGGGCGTCGTGGTCTCCGTGGACACCATGCGCGCGTCGGTCGCCGAGCAGGCCCTCGCCGCGGGCGCGCGCCTGGTGAACGACGTCAGCGGCGGCCTCGCCGACCCCGCGATGATCCCGGTCCTCGCCGCCTCGGACGCCCCCTTCGTCGTCATGCACTGGCGCGGCTTCCTGGAGGGCGCCACGATCCACGGCGTGTACGAGGACGTCGTGGCCGAAGTCGTGGACGAACTGCGCGCGCGGGTGGACGCCGTTCTCGCGGGCGGCGTCGCGCCGGACCGGATCGTCGTCGACCCCGGGCTCGGCTTCTCGAAGGAGGCCGAGCACGACCTGACCCTCCTCGCCCACCTGGACCGGCTGCACGCCCTCGGCCACCCCCTGCTGGTCGCCGCCTCCCGCAAGCGTTTCCTGGGCCGCGTCCTGGCCGGCCCCGAGGGCGCCCCGCCCCCCGCGCGCGAGCGCGACGCGGCGACTGCGGCGGTCTCCGCGCTCGCCGCACAGGCGGGCGCGTGGGCGGTGCGCGTGCACGAGGTGCGGGCCACCGCGGACGCCGTACGCGTCGCGCGCGCGGTGGAGGGCGCCCGGACCGGACACGCCCCGCAGAGCGGCGCCCCGCGCGCGCAGCACCCCCGCACACCCGCCGTACCCGCCGTACCCCCCGTGTCCGCGGAAGGAGACCGGTGAGCGCGCCTCACACCGACGTCGAGCAGGTCGAGGCCGCCAACACGGCGTTCTACGAGGCGCTGGAGCGCGGCGACTTCGAAGGGGTGTCGGCGCTCTGGCTGACCCCGTCCGACCTGGGGGTCGACGAGGAGTACCACGACCCGGCGGACGCCGGGGTGGTGTCGTGCGTGCACCCGGGGTGGCCGGTGCTGACCGGGCGCGGCGAGGTGCTGCGCTCGTACGCGCTGATCATGGCGAACACGGACTACATCCAGTTCTTCCTCACGGACGTGCACGTGTCGGTGACCGGGGACACCGCCCTGGTGACCTGCTCGGAGAACATCCTCTCCGGCGGCCCCGCACCGGCCGCCGGGGAGGAGCTGGGACCGCTGGTGGGGCAGGTCGTCGTCGCGACGAACGTGTTCCGGCGCACCCCGGACGGCTGGAAGCTGTGGTCCCACCACGCCTCCCCGGTGCTCGCGGAGAACGACGACGCGGCCGAGGAGGACGACGAGCCGGCGCCCTGACCGGGATCCGGCCCTGACCGGGATCCGCCCCCGCACGCCCCCCACAGGGAGCAAGAAGTGGTTGGAATCACGAACCCGTGGGTAGGGGCGGCTACCGACCCGTCAGCGGCCGGGTCCGTCAAGGGAGTCGGTGAAGCGCTCCCGAGGCCCCGGCCCGGCCCCGCGGCCCCCGCGGACCGGCGCTGTCAGTGCTCGCGGGTAGATTCGAAATCCGAGGCCGGTGAGCCGCCCGACCAGGGCGGCAGCCGTCCGCCGACCGACGACTTGCAGGAGTGATTCGCGTGGATCGTGTCGCGCTCAGCGGCCTGAAGGCCCGCGGGCACCACGGGGTGTTCCCCAAGGAACGCGAGGAGGGCCAGACCTTCGTCGTGGACCTCGTGCTGGGCCTGGACACCCGCCCGGCCGCGGCCGACGACGACCTGGCGAAGACCGTGCACTACGGCATCGTGGCCGAGGAGGTCGTGGCCGTCGTCGAGGGCGAGCCGGTCAACCTCATCGAGACGCTCGCCGAGCGCATCGCGCAGACCTGCCTGAAGCACGACGGGGTCGAGGAGGTCGAGGTCCGCGTCCACAAGCCGGACGCCCCGATCACCGTCCCGTTCGACGACGTGACCGTCACGATCACCCGGAGCCGCGCATGAGGCCGCCCGCCGACCCGACCGTCCAGCCGGTGCCCGCGTCCGTCGTCGAGAAGGTCGACGCCGCCGACACGACGCTGCACAACCCCCAGTGGGCCGTCCTGTCCCTCGGCTCCAACCTCGGCAACCGCCTGGAGACCCTCCAGGGCGCCGTGGACGCCCTGGAGGACACCCCGGGCGTCCGGATCAAGGCCGTCTCGCCGGTGTACGAGACGGAGCCCTGGGGCGTCGACCCGGCGAGCCAGCCGTCGTACTTCAACGCGGTGGTCGTCCTGAAGACGACGCTCCCCCCGTCGTCCCTCCTGGAGCGGGCGCACGCGGTGGAGGAGGCCTTCGACCGGGTGCGCGCCGAGCACTGGGGCGCGCGCACGCTGGACGTCGACATCGTGACGTACGCGGAGGTCGTCGACGACGACCCGAAACTCACCCTCCCGCACCCGCGCGCGCACGAGCGGGCGTTCGTGCTGGCCCCCTGGTACGACGTCGATCCGGACGCCAAGCTGCCGGGCCGCGGCGCGGTCGCCGAGCTGCTCGGCGAGGTCGGCCGGGAAGGTGTCGTCCCCCGGGCGGACCTGGAACTCCACCTGCCCGCGTAGTCGTTAAGGTCGGTGACGACACTGCGTCCGCGGGAGGCTCCCGCGGACCCCCGGGGGAGCCGAAGGGACACCGTGAGAGAGCTGCGCATCAGGGTGCTGGCCGGCGTGTTCGCCGTCGCCGCGATCCTGTCCTGGGCGGGCGCCCGCCTCTGGAACTCGCTCGGGACCCTCCCCAGCGTCCCGCTGGCCGCCCCCATCGTGCTGGCCCTGATCGCGGCCGTCCTGCTGGCCACCGCGCTCTCCCTGCGCGCCCGCCTGAGGGCCCAGCGCGAGCGTCGCCCCGGCGCGAAGGGCGTCGACCCCCTGATGGCGGCCCGCGCGGTCGTCTTCGGCCAGGCGAGCGCCCTGGTCGCCGCCCTCGTCGCCGGCGTCTACGGCGGCGTGGGCGTCTTCCTCCTGGAGTCCCTCGACATCCCGGCCCGCCGCGACCAGGCCATCTACGCCGGCTTCTCGGTCCTCGCGGGGATCGCCGTCATAGTCGCCGCGATCTTCCTGGAACGCGTCTGCCGCCTCCCGGAGGACGACGACCACACCAACGGCAACGGCCAGCCGTCGGCGGCCTGAAGCGCCCCGAGAGGCCCGCTCAGCGGGCCATGATCAGGCTCATCGCCTCGTTGCGCGTAGCGGGGTCCCGCAGCTGGCCGCGCACGGCGGACGTGATGGTCTTCGCCCCCGGCTTGCGCACCCCCCGCATCGTCATGCACATGTGCTCGCACTCGACGACGACGATCACCCCGCGCGGCTCCAGGATCTGCATCAGCGAGTCGGCGATCTGCGTGGTGAGCCGCTCCTGCACCTGCGGCCGGCGCGCGAAGACGTCGACGAGCCGGGCGAGCTTCGACAGCCCGGTGATCTTCCCGTCGGCGGACGGGATGTACCCGACGTGCGCGACACCGACGAACGGGACCAGATGGTGCTCACAGCTGGACATCACTTCGATGTCCTTCACGAGCACCATCTCGTCGTGCCCGAGGTCGAACGTCGTGGTCAGCACGTCCTCCGGCTTCTGCCACAGCCCCGCGAATATCTCCCGGTACGCCCGCGCCACCCGCCCCGGTGTCTCCCTCAGGCCCTCGCGGTCGGGGTCCTCGCCGACCGCGATGAGGAGTTCGCGCACGGCGTTCTCGGCGCGCTTCTCGTCGAACTCGCCGATGGTGCCCTCGCCGTCCAGCGTCACGGGGTCGGTCATGTGGCTGCCTCGTTCCTGTGCGGGTCGCGCGTATGGGTCACGCGCCTGAGCTGCGGGCCTCGGGCCCTGCGGCTGGAAAACGCCGCACCCCCCAGGCTAGGTCCTGGGGGGTGCGGCATCCATTTCGGGCCCGGTGTCAGCCGTCCGTGCGGTCCTCGGGTGCCTCGACCGCCGGGGCGGGTTCGGCGACCGACGCCTTGGCGGTGATCGCCGCGGCCGAGGAGCCGTTCGCGCCGTTCGTCAGGGCCAGCTCCTTGGGGGAGAGCACCGGCGGACGGGTCGACGGGGTACGGCGGGAGGAGCCGGTCCACGCGGGCCGCGCGGGCCGCTTGTGGATCGCGGAGAAGATCTCGGCGATCTCCTCCTTGCCGAGCGTCTCCTTCTCCAGCAGCGCGAGGACGAGGTTGTCGAGGACGTCGCGGTTCTCCACCAGGATTTCCCAGGCTTCGTTGTGCGCGTTCTCGATGAGCTTCTTGACCTCTTCGTCCACCAGGGCGGCGACCTCTTCCGAGTAGTCGCGCTGGTGGGACATCTCACGGCCGAGGAAGGGCTCGGTGTTGTCGCCGCCGAACTTGATGGCGCCGAGCCGCTCGGTCATGCCGTACTGGGTGACCATCGCGCGGGCCGTGGCCGTGGCCTTCTCGATGTCGTTCGCGGCGCCCGTGGTCGGGTCGTGGAAGACCAGTTCCTCGGCCGCGCGACCGCCCAGCATGTAGGCGAGCTGGTCGAGCATCTCGTTGCGGGTGGTCGAGTACTTGTCCTCGTCCGGGAGGACCATCGTGTAGCCGAGGGCGCGCCCGCGGGACAGGATGGTGATCTTGTGGACGGGGTCGGAGTTCGGGGAGGCCGCCGCGACCAGGGCGTGTCCGCCCTCGTGGTAGGCGGTGATCTTCTTCTCCTTGTCCGACATGATCCGGGTCCGCTTCTGCGGGCCCGCGACCACACGGTCGATCGCCTCGTCGAGCATGCCGTTGTCGATGAGCTTCTTGTCGCTGCGCGCGGTGAGCAGGGCGGCCTCGTTGAGGACGTTGCTCAGGTCCGCGCCGGTGAAGCCCGGGGTGCGGCGGGCGACCGCCGCGAGGTCGACGTCCGGTGCGACCGGCTTGCCCTTCTGGTGGACCTTGAGGATCTCCAGACGGCCCTGGAGGTCCGGCGGGTCGACCGCGATCTGCCGGTCGAAGCGGCCCGGGCGCAGCAGCGCCGGGTCGAGGATGTCGGGCCGGTTCGTCGCGGCGATGAGGATCACGCCGCCCTTGACGTCGAAGCCGTCCATCTCGACGAGCAGCTGGTTGAGCGTCTGCTCGCGCTCGTCGTGACCGCCGCCGAGGCCGGCGCCGCGGTGGCGGCCGACCGCGTCGATCTCGTCGACGAAGACGATCGCCGGGGCGTTCGCCTTGGCCTGTTCGAAGAGGTCACGGACCCGGGAGGCACCGACGCCGACGAACATCTCGACGAAGTCGGAACCCGAGATCGAGTAGAAGGGGACGCCCGCCTCGCCGGCGACGGCGCGCGCGAGGAGCGTCTTGCCGGTGCCGGGACGGCCGTAGAGGAGCACGCCCTTGGGGATCTTGGCGCCGACGGCCTGGAACTTGGCCGGCTCCTGGAGGAACTCCTTGATCTCGTGCAGTTCCTCGACCGCCTCGTCGCATCCCGCGACGTCCGCGAACGTCGTCTTCGGGGTGTCCTTGGTGATGAGCTTGGCCTTCGACTTGCCGAAGTTCATCACCCGGGAGCCGCCGCCCTGCATCTGATTCATCAGGAACAGGAAGACGACGACGATGAGGACGAAGGGGAGCAGGGAGAGCAGGATGCCGACGAACGCGTTCTGTTTGGTCGGCGAGACGGTGTACCCGTCGGGGATCTGCTTGTCCTGGTATTTGCTCTGTAGCGTGCCGGCGATGGTCACGCCCTGGTCGCCGATGTAGCTCGCCTGGATCTTCGAGCTGCCCTTGATCTTCTCACCGGACTTGAGCGTGACCTTGATGGTCTGCTCGTCACCGGTGGTGATCTTGGCCGACTCGACCTTGTTGTCGTTGATCGCCTGGACGACCTGGCCGGTGTCCACCGTCTTGTAGCCGCCGGACGAGCCGACGACCTGCATCAACACGACCACGGCAAGGACGGCCAGCACGATCCACATGACCGGCCCACGGAAGTATCGCTTCACGTCCATCCACACGGAGCGGTGCCGCCCCGTCCCTCCTGCCATAGTGAGTTTGATAAGACAGTTCTTCCGACGGTACCCCAGCCTGGGCGGCCACAGCCGCACTCAGGACCCGGCAGTGCCGTCTGCATGCTCCAACGGCGCGAATCCCGCCGGGGTTCCCGACCGCGCCGTATTCCCGCCGTACGGGTTTCCCGGCCGGCTTCCCAGCCGCCTCCCAGCCGTCTCTCAGCCGCCGTAGACGTGGGGCGCGAGCGTACCGACGAACGGCAGGTTGCGGTACTTCTCCGCGTAGTCCAGGCCGTATCCGACGACGAACTCGTTCGGGATGTCGAAGCCGACCCACTCGACGTCGATGGCGACCTTGGCCGCGTCGGGCTTGCGCAGCAGCGTGCACACCTTCAGCGACTCGGGCTCGCGCGAGCCGAGGTTGGACAGCAGCCACGACAGGGTCAGGCCGGAGTCGATGATGTCCTCGACGATGAGGACGTGCCGGCCCTTGATGTCGGTGTCGAGGTCCTTGAGGATCCGCACGACGCCGGAGGACTGGGTGCCCGCGCCGTACGAGGACACCGCCATCCAGTCCATCGTGACGGGGGTGGACAGCGCGCGCGCGAGGTCGGCCATGACCATCACCGCGCCCTTGAGGACGCCGACGATGAGCAGGTCCTTGCCCGCGTACTCCGCGTCGATCTTCGCGGCCAGCTCGACGAGCTTGGCGTCGATCTCTTCCTTGCTGATGAGCACCTGTTGGAGGTCGGCACCCATGTCTTTCGCGTCCACCCGCATCACTTTCGTCGCTCGTCCCACCGGCCACCACCCCTGGAGGAGGGGCGGGGATCAGCTCTGCCGGATGACCAGTCTGCCACCCTGCCGCTGGGCGACGACCCGGCCCGGCAGGTTGATGGCCTTCTGGCCGCGCCAGCCGGTGATCAGCCGGTCGATCTCCTCGATGTGCCGGGCGAAGAGGGAACCGGCCGGGGCGCCCGCCTCGATGGCCGCGGTCCGCAGGATGCGGCGGCGTACGGCGGGCGGCAGGGCGTAGAGCTTGGCGCACTCCAGGAGGCCCGCCGCGTCCCGTACGGACGCCTCGGCCTGGCGCGCCCAGGTGTCGAGGGCGTCGGCGTCGTCCCGGGAGAGCTGGGCGGTGCGGGCGAGCGCCTCGACGACGCCCTTGCCGAGGGCCTTCTCCAGGGCGGGCAGGCCCTCGTGGCGCAGGCGCGAGCGCGTGTAGGCGGGGTCGGCGTTGTGCGGGTCGTCCCAGACGGGCAGCGACTGGACCATGCACGCCTTGCGGGCGGTCTGCCGGTCGACCTGGAGGAAGGGGCGCCGGTAACGGCCGCCGGCCCCCGAGACCGCGGCCATGCCGGACAGGGAGCGGATCCCGGAGCCGCGCGCGAGGCCCAGCAGGACGGTCTCGGCCTGGTCGTCGCGGGTGTGCCCGAGGAGGACGGCCGTGGCGCCGTGGCGTACGGCGGCGTCGTCCAGGGCGGCGTAGCGGGCGTCGCGGGCGGCGGCTTCCGGGCCGCCCTCGCGGCCGACCGTGACGGCGGCCGACTCGACGGGGTCCAGGCCGAGTTCGCGCAGTCGCTGGACGACCTCGCGCGCGCGTTCGGCGGAGCCGGTCTGGAGGCCGTGGTCGACGGTGACGCCGCCCGCGCGCAGGCCGAGGCGGGGGGCTTCGAAGGAGAGCGCCGAGGCGAGCGCCATGGAGTCGGCGCCGCCGGAGCAGGCCACCAGGACGAGCGGTGGGGAGGAGGGGGGCGCGGGGTGGTCGTGCTCGGTGAGGATGTCGTGGAGGACGCGGCGGACCGCCAGGCGTATCGCCGCGACCGCAGGATGGGGACCCATGTCCGGTTCCCTTCATGAAGTTTTTCGGGGGGGTGCACCCGAGCTATGTCACTCAGAGTGTGTAGATGGTGACAGAGCCGGGCCGTTCCCCGAGCATTGCACGCCTTCCGGTGGCTCACGGTCCCTCGGACGGGTGATTGCTACGGCGTTTCCCTGCCGTCCGCTCACATATCGGCCTTCCTGTGCACGCGCGCGACCCAGTCCGCCGGTTTCGCGATCTCCGCCTTCGTGGGGAGCGTGTTCGGGGACGTCCACACGCGGTTGAAGCCGTCCATGCCGACCTGGTCGACCACCGCGCGCACGAAGCGCTCGCCGTCGCGGTACTGCTTCATCTTCGCGTCCAGGCCGAGCAGCCTGCGCAGCGCGACGTCCAGCCGGGAGGCGCCCTTCGCCCTGCGCTGCTGGAACTTCTCGCGGATCTCCGCGACGGTCGGGACGACCTCCGGGCCCACGCCGTCCATCACGAAGTCGGCGTGCCCTTCGAGCAGCGACATCACCGCCGTCAGCCGGGCCAGGATCTCCCGCTGCGCGGGCGACTGCACCAGCTCCACCAGCGAGCGCCCGCCGTCGTCTTCCTCGCCCTCCGGGCGGCCCCCCGCGAGCGACTGCGCCGCCTCCCGGATGCGCTCCAGGAACGTCGACGGGTCGACGTCCGTCTCGCCCAGGAACGACTGGATCTCGCCCTCCAGGTGGTCCCTCAGCCACGGGACCGCCGAGAACTGCGTACGGTGCGTCTCCTCGTGCAGGCACACCCAGAGCCTGAAGTCGTGCGGGTCCACGTCGAGTTCGCGTTCCACGTGGACGATGTTCGGGGCGACCAGCAGGAGCCTGCCGCCGCCGTTCGAGCCCGCCGGGAGGTCCCTCGTGGCCGGCGCGAACGTCTCGTACTGGCCCAGCACCCGCGACGACAGGAACGACAGCAGCATGCCCAGTTCCACGCCGGTCACCTTGCCGCCGACCGCGCCCAGGACCGCGCCGCCCGGCGAACTGCCCCTGCGCTCCTGCATCTTGTCGAGCAGGGGGCGCAGCACCTCGCGGAACCCCGCGACGTTCGCCTTCACCCACCCGGGGCGGTCCACCACCAGTACGGGGGTGTCGTGCGTGTCCTCCGTCCCCATCCGGGTGAATCCCCGGACGTGGCCCTCCGACGCCTTCGCGTACCGCCGCAGTTCCGCGACGATCTTCCGCGCTTCGTCCCGGCTGACCTCTGGGCCCGGCCGCACGAGGCGCGTCGCGGTCGCCACCGCGAGATTCCAGTCGACCATCCCGGAAGAAGCACCGATGCTCGTCATGCCGTCAACCGTACGTGAGCGGTCCGACAACGGGCAGGGCGTGGAGGGGTCGGGTGCGGGCCGGGGCGGTGGCGGGGTACGCGGGGGCCGGTGGGGGCCGGTGAGGTGCTAGGCGCAGCCGCAGTCCGCCAGTGCCGACGCCGTTCTGTCCAGGGCCGCCTGGGCCGCGTCCGCGTCCGTCGTGTCCGAGGCGAGGAACGCGAAGGCCAGTTGGCGGCCCTCCCGGTCGACGACGGTGCCCGCCAGCGCGTTGACGCCTGTCAGGGTGCCTGTCTTGGCGCGGACGACGCCTGCTGCCCCGTTCGAGTAGCGGGTGCTCAGGGTTCCCGTGAAGCCCGCGACGGGGAGGCCCGTCAGGACGGGGCGGAGGTTCGGGTGGGCCGGGTCGGCCGACGTCGTCAGGAGGGCGGTCAGGAGGGCGGGCGTCAGGCGATCGTTCCTGTCCAGGCCGCTTCCGTCCCTGATCGAAACTCCGGCCACAGGGAGGCCCAGTTTCGTCAGCCGGGCCGTGATCGCCGCGCCCGCGCCCGCGAAGTCCGGTCGGACGCCGGTCGCCAGGGCCGTCTGGCGGGCCAGTGCCTCGGCGATGTCGTTGTCGCTGTTCGTAAGCATGCGTTCGACCAGGGCCGACAGGGGCGGCGAGCTGACCGTCGCCAGCGTCTGCGCGCGGGACGTCGCTTTCGAGGGGCCCGGGGCCTTCGTCCGGATGCCCTCGGCCTCCAGGAAGCCCGCGAACTTCGCCGTCGCGTCCTGTGCCGGGTCCGGTACGCGTTCCACGGCGCCGCTCGTCGAGTCGTCCGGGCGGCCCTCGTCGGCCGTCAGGGCGACCACGCGCGCGAGGTTGGGGTTCTTGCCGATCGGGTGGCGGTCGGGGCCCGCGTACAGGGTCGTGTCGTAGGACAGGGTGACGTCCGTCAGGCCGCGCTTCTTGAGGGCCGCCGCCGTCGACTTCGCGAGCGTGCGCAGGCTGGCCCAGCCCTGCGCGTCCGCGCGTGCGGTGAGCGTCGGGTCGCCACCGCCGACGAGGACGAGTTCCCGTGTGTCGGGTTCGAGGGCCGCGCGGGTGACGAGGCGGTGGTCGGGGCCCATCGCGGAGAGCGCGGCGACGGCCGTGGCGATCTTCGTGGTGGACGCGGGGGTGAGCGGCGTGGTCGCGCCGGAGCCGTACAGCAGCTTGCCGGTGGACACGTCGACGACCGCCGCGGCGTGCCGGACGAGCGCCGGGTCGGCCAGGAGGGGGCCGAGAACGGCCGTGAGGGCCCCTGTGGCGGGCGCGGGGGCCTTGACGGTCCCCGTGGCGCTCCCGAGGCCCGTGAGGACGGAGAGGGCGCTCGGAGCGGGTTTCGGCACCTGCCCCGCCGTCCCGGAGGAGCCCCGCCCGTGCCCCGCGCCGTCGATCGCGGCGGCCCGCTCCCGCTCGGCCGTCCGCTGCCCGCTGGAGTCCCAGGGCCCCGCAAGGGTCGCCGCCCCCACGGCCAGCACCAGCCCGACCCCGGCAGCCCCGGCCCCGTACCGCAGCGTCCGCCGCGCCGGCACATCGCCGGCCTGCGGCCGAACGGCCCCGCCGAGTCCCACGACGTACGGCACAACCGGCGCCACCGCACGGCGGGCCTTGCCGAGCCCCGGCCGCACAGCCGCAACAGCCCTGCCCAACGAAGGCCGCACAGCCGCAACAGCCCTGCCCAACGAAGGCCGCACGGCCCCGACGGCCTTGTCGACCGGGGAACGCACCGCAGCGGCAGCCGCAACCACCGGAGAACGCGCCGCCCCGTCGACTCCGGCACGCTCCACGCCATCCGCCTCACCGCCAGCCGAACCCGCCGACGACTCACCCGCCTCCCCCCGAGACGCCCTCGCCGCACCGGCAGCCGACCCCGCCACCCCGGCCGACGGCGTCCCCGCCGGCTCGCCCACCTCAGCCGACGGAGAGTTCTCCACCCCGCCCTCCTCGCCGACAGCCGCCCCCGGACCACCCAGAAACGCTCCCCCCGACCCGGCAGCCGACCCCGCCACCCCACGCGCCTCAGCCGACGGCGTCCCCGCCGGCTCGCCCACCTCAGCCGACGGGGAGTTCTCCACCCCGCCCTCCTCGCCGACAGCCGCCCCCGGACCACCCGGAGACGCTCCCGCCGCCCCCACAGCCTCACCGTCGGCCGTCCCCGCCGCGCTGTCCGTCTCAACCGGCGAAGGGGGCTCCCCCTCGTCCCCCTCACCGAAGGCCGAACCCGAACCCACCCGCTCACGCGCCTCGGACGGAGGCAGCCCCAGCGCCTCGTCCATCTCCGCCAGGAGAGATCTCACCTCCTCGCCGATCTCGACCGACACCGGGCGCGCCGCCTCAGCCGCCTCGCCAGGTGACGAACCCGACGCCTCGTCCGCCTCCCCCGACGGGGCACCGACCGTGCCCTCCGCCTCGACCGGCGGCGAATCCACCGGCCCGTCCGCCTCGGCCGACGAAGAACCCCCCGCCTCAGCCTGCGAAGAACCCTCCGCCCTGCCCCCTCCACCAGCAGACGAACCCTCCGCACCACCCACCACAACCCCCGAGGAACGCTCAAGCCCATCTGTCTCGTCGGCTACCGATGCCTCCGGAGCCCGCGCCGCCTCGCCCGCCTCGGTCGCCGCGTCCGCCAGGGACCCCGCCCCCGCGCGCGCGGGGCGCTCCACCCCACCCGACTCTCCGCCAGGCACCCCCACAGCGCCGCCCTCCTCCGCCGCAGGCGAGCCCGCGTCCTCGGCGTCAGTCTGCGGCGCGCGCTCCGGGCCAGCCGGTTTGCCGTCAGGCGTACCCACTCCGTCACCCTCCTCAGCCGGCGGGGAACCCGCCGCTCCGTGCCCCTCGGCGGCGGACGGACCCACCGCGTCGCCCTCCGCGCCTTCGGCCTCGGTCACGCGGGAGCGCGCCGCCCCATCCGCCTCGTCGGAAGCCGAATCCGCCACACCCGTCCCCGCCGGACCCCCCGCCCCGTCAGCCTCGGTCAGCGGGGCGCGTAGCCTCTTTTCCGCCTCGTCGGAGTGGGGGCTCGCGGCCTGTCCCGGTCTCGGCTCCGGCATGGCCACCAGCCCCTTTCGCGATCACACATCGGCGTGAGGGACACTTAACCACCCGAAGTCTGTGCTGATCATGGAGGAGCCACCGGTGGAGTTCGACGTCACGATCGAGATCCCGAAGGGTTCGCGCAACAAGTACGAGGTGGACCACGAGACCGGTCGGATCCGCCTGGACCGTCGACTCTTCACCTCGACCGCGTACCCGACCGACTACGGATTCGTCGAGAACACGCTCGGCGAGGACGGCGACCCGCTGGACGCCCTCGTCATCCTGGACGAGCCGACGTTCCCGGGCTGTCTCATCAAGTGCCGCGCGATCGGCATGTTCCGGATGACGGACGAGGCCGGCGGCGACGACAAGCTGCTGTGCGTCCCGGCGACCGACCCGCGCGTGGAGCACCTGCGTGACATCCACCACGTGTCGGAGTTCGACCGCCTGGAGATCCAGCACTTCTTCGAGGTCTACAAGGACCTGGAGCCCGGCAAGTCCGTCGAGGGCGCCGACTGGGTCGGCCGTACGGAGGCCGAGGCGGAGATCGAGCGGTCGTACAAGCGCTTCCAGGACCAGGGCGGCCACTGAGCATCCCCGGGACCCGTGTTGAAGGGCCGCGCGCGTGCGTACGCGTGCGGCCCTTTCGGCTGTCTGTGCGCATACTGAGGGCCGAGACGGAAGGTGTCGTTCCAGGGAGCGTTTCTCAGTGTCGGAGCCGGTGGACCGCAAGCCGCGGTCGGACGAGGCGCGCAGTGCGTACGACCCGGAGATCACCTCCGAGTTCGCGCTCCCGGTAGGGCTCGACGCTCCCAGAGCGGGCGAGTCGGAGACGACCTCGGAGTTCGCCGTCCCGGAGGGTCTGGACACCCCGAAGCCGCCCGGTGAGCCGGAGGGCTCGGCGTTCAGCACGCCGAGTGCCTACAGCGCGCAGGACGCGCCGCCCGCGTTCACCCCGCCCGCCGGGATCCCCGTCATCAGCCTCACGAAGGACGCGCCCTGGCAGGACCGGATGCGCACGATGCTGCGGATGCCGGTGACCGAGCGGCCCGCGCCGGAGTCGCCGCCGAAGCACACGGACGACGGCGGCCCCGCCGTCCCGCGCGTGCTGGACCTCACGCTGCGTATCGGGGAGCTGCTGCTGGCCGGCGGGGAGGGCGCGGAGGACGTCGAGGCGGCGATGTTCGCGGTCTGCCGGTCGTACGGGCTGGACCGCTGTGAGCCGAACGTCACGTTCACGCTCGTCTCGATCTCCTACCAGCCCTCGCTCGTCGAGGATCCGGTGACCGCGACGCGGATCGTACGGCGCCGAGGGACGGACTACACGCGCCTGGCAGCCGTTTTCCGGCTCGTCGGGGACCTGAGTGACCCCGAGGCCCATCTGAGCCTTGAGGAGGCGTACAGGCGCCTCGCGGAGATACGCCGCAACCGGCACCCGTACCCGACGTGGGTGCTGACGTCCGCGAGCGGGCTGCTGGCCGGGGCGGCGTCCGTGCTCGTCGGGGGTGACGCGCTCGTGTTCGTGGCCGCCGCGCTCGGCGCCGTCCTCGGGGACCGGCTCGCGTGGCTGCTGGCCGGGCGGGGGCTGCCGGAGTTCTACCAGTTCGTCGCCGCCGCGCTGCCGCCCGCGGCGATCGGTGTGGCTCTCACGCTCGCGCGCGTGGACGTCGCCGCGTCCGCCGTCATCACCGGTGGGCTGTTCGCGCTGCTCCCCGGGCGCGCGCTGGTGGCCGGTGTGCAGGACGGGCTCACCGGCTTCTACATCACCGCCGCCGCGCGCCTGCTGGAGGTCCTGTACTTCTTCGTCGGCATCGTCGTCGGCGTGCTCACCGTGCTCTACATCGGCGTCAACCTCGGGGCGCGCCTCAACCCGGACGCCGCGCTCGTCACCGCCGACCGGCCCGGGTGGCAGATCGGCGCGGCGATGATGCTGTCGCTGACCTTCGCGGTGCTGTTGCAGCAGGAGCGGTCGACGGTGCTCGCGGCGACGCTCAACGGGGGTGTGGCGTGGTGCGTGTACGGGGCGATGCATCACGCCGGTGAGGTGTCGGCGGTCGTCTCCACGGCCGCCGCCGCCGGGCTGGTGGGGCTGTTCGGGCAGTTGCTGGCGCGCTACCGGTTCACGTCGGCCCTGCCGTACACGACCGCCGCCATCGGGCCCCTGCTGCCCGGTTCCGCGACCTACTTCGGGCTGCTGTCGATCGCGCAGCACGACGTGGACCGGGGGCTTGTGGGGTTGTCGAAGGCGGCGGCGCTGGCGATGGCGATCGCCATCGGGGTCAACCTGGGGTCGGAGATCTCGCGGCTGTTCCTGCGGGTGTCCGTGGAGAAGCGGAAGTCCGCGAAGCGCACGCGCGGGTTCTGACCGGTCCCGGTCAGTTCTGCGGGTAGCCGTTCTGGGAGTAGCCCTGCTGGTGCGGCTGCTGGGGCTGCTGGCCGTACGGGTACTGCTGCTGGTTGTTGTCGTAGTAGCCGCCGCCGTACTGCTGTTGCTGCGGGGGCTGCTGCTGGCCGCCGTAGTACTGGCCGTTGCCGTTGTTGTACGGCTGCTGCTGGGCGTCGGGCTGCGGGATGCGGCGCAGTTGGGTCGTCGCGTCGTCCATGTGCTGCTGGGGGGCCTGGAACTGGGGCTGCGGGGCGGGCTGCCGGTCCGCCTCGCGCTTCTTCTTCGAGCGCTCGCGCAGGAACTCGATGATGATCGGGACGACCGACAGGAGGACGATCAGGATCAGGATCGACTCGACGTTCGTACGGATGAACTCGATCTGGCCCAGCCAGTAGCCGGCCAGCGTGACGCCCGTGCCCCAGGCGATGCCGCCGATGATGTTGTACGACAGGAACGTGCGGTACTTCATCCGGCCGGCGCCGGCGACGATCGGCGCGAACGTGCGGACGATCGGCACGAAGCGGGCCAGGACGATCGCCTTCGGGCCGTACTTCTCCATGAACTCGTGCGCCTTGTCCAGGTTCTCCTTCTTGAAGAGCTTGGAGTTGGGGCGGTTGAAGAGTTTCGGGCCCAGGAACTTGCCGATCATGTAGCCGACCTGGTCACCGATGATCGCGGCGGCCACGATCAGCGTGCAGACCAGCCACAGGGGCTGGTCGATGTACTTCCCCTGGGCCACGAACAGGCCCGCCGTGAACAGCAGGGAGTCGCCCGGGAGGAAGGCGAACAGGCCCGACTCCGCGAAGACGATCAGCAGAATGCCCGGCAGGGCGAACGTCTCGATCAGATAGTCCGGACTGAGCCACTCGGGGCCGAGAGCGAGCGTGATCACGGGGATGTGGCTCCTGCTGTGAGGGTACGAAGCTGGCGGGGGCGGGCGTGGGACTGCGCTCCCAAACGTATCAACGCAGCCGCACCGGGCCAGGTTCCAGGCGGGTACCCAGGATGCACTGTGCGCGCGCTGGGGCAAAGCTGTGGACATGAGTATCGAGGACTACGGCGGCGGGCAGGGGCCCCAGCCGGACGTACTGGTCGTGACCACGAACGATGTGCCCGGGTATCGGGTGGATCAGGTGATCGGGGAGGTGTTCGGCCTCACGGTCCGCTCCCGGCATCTCGGCAGCCAGATCGGGGCGGGCCTGAAGTCGCTGATCGGCGGCGAGCTGAAGGGGCTGACGAAAACGCTCGTCGAGACCCGCAACGAGGCGATGCAACGCCTGATCGAACAGGCACGCGCGCGCGGGGCGAACGCGGTACTGGCGTTCCGTTTCGACGTGACGGAGGCGGCGGACGTGGGGACGGAGGTGTGCGCGTACGGGACGGCGGTGGTGCTGGCGCGGGAGTAGCGGGCGGGGCTAGGACGCGTGCCGGTTCGCGTTCTCCCTGATCGCGGCCCGCAGGTGCTCCGCCAGGCCCTCCCCCATGCCGTCGTAGTACGCCTTGAAGCGTTCGTCCGAGACGTACATGTCACCGAAGCACGTGTGCAGCTCGTACGGGCAGTCGAAGTACCAGTGGCCGATGTGCCGGCGGTGTTCCTCCGCGAGGGACACCGCCTCGTCGCTGTGCGGGGGTGTGCCGGCCGCGACCAGGGCCGTGTAGCGGGACTCCCAGGCGTCCGTCTCGGCCTTCAGGCGCTGCCAGTCGGCCTTGGTGTAGGTGGCGGTGCGGCGCATGCTCTCCGCGTACGTGTCGGTGCCTCCCCAGCGTTCGGCGGCCTCGTCGGCGTACCGGTCGGGGTCCTTGTCGCCGAAGACCTCGAAGCGTTCTTCGGGGGTGAGGTTGATTCCCATGGTCCGTGCCTCCAGGGCTTGTTGGACTGCGGTGGCCATTTTTTGGAGCCGGTCGATGCGGGCGGCGAGGAGGTCTCGCTGGCGGCGCAGGTGCTGCGCGGGGTCGGTTTCGGGGTCGTCGAGGAGCTGTGCGATCTCCTCCAGCGGGAAGCCGAGTTCTCGGTAGAACAGGAGGCGCTGGAGGCGGTCGAGGTCGGATTCCGTGTAGCGGCGGTGGCCTGTCGGGGTGCGGTCGGTCGGGGGGAGGAGGCCGATCGCGTCGTAGTGGTGGAGGGTGCGGACGGTGATGCCCGCGAACTCGGCCACCTGTCCTACGGAGTACGTCACGTCGGGCTCCTGTCCGTTCTCGGTCGCGTTTCACTGTGGGGCCTCACGTCGCGTGAGGTGCAAGTCTGTTTCCGGGAACCGGGCAATCGTGGCGAACGT
Source organism: Streptomyces niveiscabiei (assembly GCF_033794345.1). NCBI lineage: Bacteria > Bacillati > Actinomycetota > Actinomycetes > Kitasatosporales > Streptomycetaceae > Streptomyces > Streptomyces niveiscabiei. Next base: position 1,536 of record NZ_JARAYJ010000040.1, on the reverse strand, counting down.
TCACAGAGCAGACGAGCTGGTGGGAGGCGGGCATGGCGTTGCACGAGGGGCCGAGGAAGCACGAGGAGCGGGCGTTGTCGGTGAACCCGTTCTTCGGGGAGGCCGACCCGGTGGGCGGGATGAGCGAGGCGCCGCCCAAGCACCGGCTCGCGGAGGGGCCGATGGCGCCGTCGACGGCGTATCAGCTGGTGCACGACGAGTTGATGCTCGACGGGAACTCGCGGCTGAATCTCGCCACGTTCGTGACGACGTGGATGGAGCCTCAGGCCGGTGTGCTGATGGCCGAGTGCCGTGACAAGAACATGATCGACAAGGACGAGTATCCGCGGACCGCCGAGCTGGAGCGGCGGTGTGTGGCGATGCTGGCGGATCTGTGGAACGCGCCGGATCCCTCGGCGGCGGTGGGGTGTTCGACGACCGGGTCCAGTGAGGCGTGCATGCTCGCGGGGATGGCGTTGAAGCGGCGGTGGGCCGCGCGGAACCGTGACCGGTATCCCGGTTCCGCGCGGCCCAACCTCGTCATGGGGGTGAACGTCCAGGTCTGCTGGGAGAAGTTCTGCAATTTCTGGGAGGTGGAGGCCCGGCAGGTGCCCATGGAGGGGGACCGGTTCCATCTCGATCCGCAGGCCGGCGCGGAGTTGTGCGACGAGAACACGATCGGGGTCGTGGGGATTCTGGGGTCCACGTTCGACGGGTCCTACGAGCCGATCGCGGAGTTGTGCGCGGCGCTGGACGTCCTTCAGGAGAGGACCGGGATCGACGTGCCGGTGCATGTCGACGGGGCGTCGGGCGGGATGGTCGCGCCGTTCCTCGACAAGGAGTTGGTGTGGGACTTCCGGCTGCCCCGGGTGGCGTCCATCAACACGTCCGGGCACAAGTACGGGCTGGTGTATCCCGGGGTGGGGTGGGCGGTGTGGCGGGACAAGGAGGCGCTGCCGGAGGAGCTGGTGTTCCGGGTGAACTACCTCGGGGGCGACATGCCGACGTTCGCGCTGAACTTCTCCCGGCCCGGCGCGCAGGTCGTCGCCCAGTACTACTCGTTCCTGCGGCTCGGGCGGGACGGGTACCGGGCGGTTCAGCAGTCCACGCGGGACGTCGCCCAGGGGCTCGCCGGGAAGATCGAGTCCCTGGGCGACTTCCGGCTCCTCACGCGCGGGGACGAACTGCCGGTGTTCGCGTTCACGACGGGTGAGGGGGTGGACGCGTACGACGTCTTCGACGTGTCCCGGCGGCTTCGGGAGAAGGGGTGGCTGGTGCCGGCGTACACGTTCCCGGCCAACCGGGAGGACTTGTCGGTGCTGCGGGTCGTCTGCCGGAACGGGTTCTCCCAGGACCTCGCGGAGTTGTTCTTCGAGGACTTGAGCCGGCTGGTGCCGGAGCTTCGGCGGCAGCCGCATCCGCTGACGCGGGATCGGGGGGCGGCGACCGGGTTCCATCACTAGTGTCCTGAGTCGGGAATTCGCTGCGTAAGTCAGTGCTGGTTCGGCATGATGGCCGGATGGCGAGGACGGGACGGCCGAAGGCCGAGCTGGTGCT
>NZ_JARAYJ010000004.1:395594-435822 GCF_033794345.1 Streptomyces niveiscabiei | reverse complement strand
CGCCCAGCGGTCAGCCTCGTCCCGGGACAGCCGGCCCGCGACAAGCCCAACGAAGCGATCTTCGATCTCATCAAGACTCGGCTGGCCGCTGGCATCCATACCCCGACCGTACAGGCAGGGCAAACGTTGCCTGATGCGGCACTAGCGTGAGCACCATGACACCCCGCCCCCTCCTCTTCCTGGACGTGGACGGCCCGTTGAACCCCTACGCGGCCCAGCCGGAACGCCGCCCCGAGGGCTACACGACCATCCGCGCCACAGTCCCCTCCCACCCCCGCCCCCTCCGAGTCTGGCTCAACCCCACCCACGGCCCTTCCCTCCTGGCCCTCCCCTACGACCTGGTCTGGGCCACAACGTGGATGTCCCTGGCGAACACCTGGATAGCCCCGACCGTGGGCCTCCCGCCCCTCCCCTACGTGGACTTCGGCACCGACCTCCTCACCCTCCGCCCCGACGAACTCCACTGGAAGACACCCCACTTGCTGGCATACGCCGCAGGCCGCCCCTTCGCCTGGGTGGACGACGAACAGTCCCCGGCAGACACGGAGTACGCCACGACCCACCACCCGACCCCAACCCTCCTCCACCACGTGAACCCCCGACTGGGCCTGAGAGAGGACGACTTCAGGGTCCTGGCGGAGTGGGCGAGCACCAACACGTGAGCGCCCTCCCCCGGTACGGGAAAGGGCGCTCAGCGAACCGAACCGAACCGAACCGGCGTGCCGCGTCGGTCAGTTGTGGCTGTGCAGAACCTCGTTCAACCCGCCCCACACCGCGTTGTTGGGCCGAGCCTCGACCGTCCCGGTCACGGAGTTGCGGCGGAAGAGGATGTTGGACGCGCCCGACAGCTCGCGGGCCTTCACGATCTGGCCGTCCGGCATGGTGACGCGGGTGCCGGCGGTGACGTACAGGCCCGCCTCGACGACGCATTCGTCACCCAGGGCGATACCGACCCCGGCCTCGGCCCCGATGAGGCAGCGCTCGCCGATGGTGATGCGGACGTTGCCGCCCCCGGACAGCGTGCCCATCGTGGACGCGCCGCCCCCGATGTCGGACCCGTCCCCGACGACGACCCCGGCGGAGATGCGGCCCTCGACCATGGACGTACCGAGCGTCCCCGCGTTGAAGTTGACGAAGCCCTCGTGCATGACGGTCGTGCCCTCGGCGAGGTGCGCACCGAGGCGGACCCGGTCGGCGTCGGCGATGCGGACGCCCTTGGGGGCGACGTAGTCGGTCATGCGGGGGAACTTGTCGATGGACGTCACCTGGAGGTGGAGCCCCTCGGCGCGCGCGTTCAGCCGGACCTTCTCGACGTCGTCCACGGCGACCGGCCCCAGCGAGGTCCACGCCACGTTCGCGAGGAACCCGAACATCCCGTCGAGGCTCAGCCCGTGCGGCTTCACGAGCCGGTGGGAGAGCAGGTGCAGCCGCAGATACACGTCGTGCGCGTCGACCGGCTTCTCGGCAAGTGAGGAGATGACCGTACGGACCGCGACGACCTCGACACCCCGGCGCGCGTCGGCGCCGATCGCCTTCGCCGCGCCCGCCCCGAGCAGCTCGACCGCCTGCTCGGCCGACAGCCGCTCACTCCCCGAGGGCCCGGGCCCGGCGTCGAGCGAGGGGGCGGGGAACCACGTGTCGAGTACGGTCCCGTCGGCGGCGATGGTCGCGAGGCCCGCGGCCACCGCGCCGCCGGTACCAGGTGCAGTCGTGTCACTCATGAGGGAAACCTAACCGGCGAATGCCCGCAGAAGCGAACCAGCCGCCGGGTGTCTCAGGGTACGAACGAGAAGGCCGCCGCCGAGAAAGGTACGAGGCACCCCGACCCACGCCCCCCACCCCTCACCCCCCGACAACCCTCCCCAACACCTCCCGAGCCGCCCCCTCGTCGTACTCCACCCCCGTCAGCAACACCTGCAAACAGATCCCGTCCAGCAACGCCACCACCCCCCGAGCCGTCACCTCGTCGGTCCTGCGTGCCAGCAACTCCCCGGCGGTCTCCGCCCATTCACCCGCCACCGCCTTCAACGCGGGCCGCCGCAGAGCGGCGAGATACAGCTCGTACTCCAACTCCACCCGCCCCGGATCCCCTCGCAGCCACTCCCCCAGCAACCGGGCGAGCCCACCCGCGAGATCACTCCCGGACTCCCACAACTCGACTTCACCGGCGAGCATTTCACCGAACCGCTCGTTGGCCTGCCGAAGCGCGGCGACCATCAGCTCGTCCAGCGTGGCGAAGTGGTACGTCGTGGAGCCGAGCGGCACATCCGCCTCCGCGGCAACGCTCCGGTGACTCAGCCCGTCCAGCCCCTTGAGCCGGACGACACGCAGCGCCGCGTCGATGATCCGCTGCCGCCGGTCGGGGTCGTACCGCCGCCCCATCAGTGCGCCCCGCCCAGGTTCAGCACCACGACTCCCGCCACGATCAACAGAATCCCGGCGATCTTCGCGCCCCCCACCCCGTCCCCGAACAGCACGACGCCGATCACCGCGATGGTCGCCGTACCGACGCCCGCCCAGATCGCGTACGCCGTCCCGATGGACACGCTCCGCAGCGCCTGCGCGAGCAGCGCGAAGGAGACGACGTACCCGAGCCCGGTCAGCAGGGAGGGCCACAACTTGCTGAACCCGTCGCTGTACTTCATCGCGCTGGTGGCGACGACCTCGGCGAGGATCGCGCCGGCGAGCATCAGATATCCCATGTGTACGAGCGTACACATCGATGTGTACGTCCGTACACATACACACTCGCGACGCCCGGTGATCCCGTCCTGTGAACGGCAGTTGAGAAAGCGTTATCGAACGCGATCACCCAAACCAGTACTCCCCGGTCACACGGTCCACTAGTGTTTCACCGTTCACACACCGGGCCCCCGCATTCGCGGCCCCGCTCATGGGCGCCGCTGGAGGATCAGCGCATGCCATTCAAGAAGTCCCGGCCCTCTCAAGAGAATTCGTGGGAGAACGGCTGGGCCCCGGACACCTCGCGGGCCCCCGGCACCCGACGTCTCTGGCTGGCCGGCGCCCTCGCGCTGGCCACGGTGACGGCCTGCGTCACGGCGATCACCGTCATGGACCAGGAGTCGCGCAAGTCCGACGAGGCGAAGCAGGCCGACACGAAGTCGGCCAAGGAGACCGGCCCCGGCCTGATCTCGTTCGCCACCCCGACCCCGACGCCGAGCATCTCGGCCTCCGGCGGCAAGGGCAAGGACAAGACGGAGCCCACGCCGTCGGGCTCCCCCTCCCCGTCCGCCCACCCCTCGGCCTCGCCGTCCCCGGCGGGCGACGACGGCAAGGGCACGGGCGGCAAGACCCAGCCCACCCCCACCCCGGCCGCCCCGGCCCCGGACAAGCCCCCGGCGCGGCCCGCGACCAACCCGTACGACCGCTCGATCAGCGCCGTCAACTACCCGGACCGCTACTGGCACGTCAGCAACGGTCTCGTGAAGCTCGACGCGCCGCGCGGCTCGGAGTCCCGCGAGGACTCCACCTTCACGGTCGTCCCCGGTCTCGCGAAGAACTCCTGCTACACCTTCAAGACGCACGACGGCAAGTACCTGCGCCACCGCGACTTCATCCTCCGCGCCGAACGCAACGACGGCTCCAGCCTGTTCCGCCAGGACGCCACCTTCTGCGCGGGCTACGGCGGCTACGACGCCGTCACCCTCAGCTCGATCAACTACCCCAACTACGCCCTGCGCCACCGCAACTTCCAGCTCCGCCTGGACCCGTACGGCTACAACACCACCAACCGCCAGGACTTCTACTTCCACGTGACGACGCCGCTGGGCTGAGCCACCGGAAACAGAAAGAGGGCGAGGTCCGTGAAGACCTCGCCCTCAGTCATGCTCAGACGTTGAAGCCCAGCGCCCTCAGCTGCTCCCGCCCGTCGTCCGTGATCTTGTCCGGCCCCCACGGCGGCATCCACACCCAGTTGATGCGCAACTCGTTGACCAGCCCGTCGGTCGCCGACTTCGCCTGGTCCTCGATGACATCGGTCAGCGGACAGGCCGCAGACGTCAGGGTCATGTCGATCGTCGCGATGTTCGCGTCGTCGATGTGGATGCCGTAGATCAGGCCGAGGTTGACGACGTCGATGCCCAACTCCGGGTCCACGACGTCGTACAGGGCCTCGCGGACCTCGTCCTCGGACGCCGGCTTCATCTCCACGGTCTCGGTCATGCCGACTCCCTTTCCGCGAGGGCCTGGGCCGTCGCGTCCTTCCAGGCCATCCAGCTCAGCAGGGCGCACTTGACGCGCGCCGGGTACTTGGAGACCCCGGCGAACGCGACGGCGTCCTCCAGGACCTCCTCCATCGCGTCGTCGGGCTCGATGCGGCCCTTGGACTGCATCAGCTCCAGGAAGGTCTCCTGGATCTTCTGCGCGTCGGCGAGGTCCTTGCCGACGAGCAGGTCGTTCAGGACGGAGGCGCTGGCCTGGCTGATGGAGCAGCCCTGGCCCTCGTACGACACGTCCTCGACCGTCGTACCGTCGTACTTCACGCGGAGCGTGATCTCGTCGCCGCACGTCGGGTTCACATGGTGCACCTCTGCGTCGCCGTCCCGAAGACCACGCCCGTGCGGGTTCTTGTAGTGGTCCAGGATGACTTCCTGGTACATCGAATCCAGCTTCACGACCAGCAGCTCCTCAGCCGAAGAAGTTCCGTACGTGCTCCAGGCCGTCGACCAGTGCGTCGATCTCGGCCGGCGTGGAGTACAGATAGAACGACGCTCGCGTGGTCGCAGGAATTCCGTACCGCAGGCAGACGGGCCGCGCGCAGTGGTGACCGACGCGTACGGCGATCCCCTGCTCGTCCAGTACCTGACCCACGTCGTGCGGGTGGATGTCACCCAGCGTGAAGGAGATCGCGGCGCCCCGGTCCTCGGCGGTCGAAGGCCCGATGATGCGCAGACCTTCCACCTCGGTCAGCCGCCGCACCGCGTACTCCGTCAGCGCGTGCTCGTGCGCCAGGATCTTGTCCATGCCGATCGCGCTCAGATAGTCGATCGCCGCGCCCAGACCGACCGCCTGCGCGATCGGCGGCGTCCCCGCCTCGAACTTGTGCGGAGCCGGCGCGTACGTCGAGGAGTGCATCGACACGGTCTCGATCATCTCGCCGCCCCCGAGGAACGGCGGCAGATCCTCCAGCAGCTCCTGCCGGCCCCACAGGACACCGATCCCGGTCGGCCCGCACATCTTGTGCCCGGTGAAGGCCACGAAGTCCGCCTGGAGCGCCTGCACGTCCAGCGGCATGTGCGGCGCGGCCTGCGAGGCGTCGATGCAGACCAGCGCACCGACCTCCTGCGCGCGGCGCACGATGGCCTCGACGGGGTTGAGCGTCCCGAGGATGTTCGAGACCAGCACGAACGAGACGATCTTCGTCTTCTCCGTGATGATCTGCTCGATGTTCGACAGGTCGAGGCGGCCGTCGTCCGTGAGGCCGAACCACTTCAGCTTCGCGCCCGTCCGCTGCGACAGCAGCTGCCACGGCACGATGTTGGAGTGGTGCTCCATCTCCGTGATGACGATCTCGGTCTCGGAGTCCACGCGGTAGGGCTCGTCGGCCCAGCCCAGCATGTTCGCGACGAGGTTCAGCGACTCGGAGGCGTTCTTGGTGAAGATCACCTCGTCCCGGGAGGGCGCGTTGATGAACTCGGCGACCTTGTCGCGCGCGCCCTCGTACAGCGCCGTGGCCTCCTCGGCGAGCACGTGCACACCGCGGTGGACGTTGGCGTTGTGGCGCTCGTAGTACTCGGCGAGGGCGTCCAGCACCTGGCGCGGCTTCTGGGAGGTCGCCGCGTTGTCCAGGTACACGAGCTTCTGGCCGTCGTGGACCTGGCGGTCCAGGACGGGGAAGTCCTTGCGGATCGCCTCGATATCGAGGAGGCCCGGCAACTGCGTCACTCTGATGCGCCGCCCTTCGTGTACGCCTCGTAGCCCTCGGCCTCCAGCTTGTCGGCCAGCTCGGGGCCGCCCGACTCGACGATCCGCCCGTTCGCGAAGACGTGGACGTGGTCGGGCTTGATGTAGCGCAGGATGCGCGTGTAGTGCGTGATCAGCAGCGTGCCGACCTCGCCGGTCTCGCGGACGCGGTTGACGCCCTCGGAGACGACACGCAGGGCGTCGACGTCGAGGCCGGAGTCCGTCTCGTCGAGGATCGCGATCTTCGGCTTGAGCAGTTCGAGCTGGAGGATCTCGTGGCGCTTCTTCTCACCGCCGGAGAAGCCCTCGTTGACGTTGCGCTCGGCGAAGGCGGGGTCCATGGAGAGGCGCTCCATGGCCTCCCGGACCTCCTTGACCCAGGTGCGCAGCTTGGGGGCCTCGCCGCGGACGGCGGTGGCGGAGGTCCGCAGGAAGTTGCTGACGGAGACCCCGGGCACCTCGACCGGGTACTGCATCGCGAGGAAGAGGCCCGCGCGGGCGCGCTCGTCGACGGACATCTCCAGGACGTCCTCGCCGTCCAGCAGGACGGTGCCGCCGGTGACCGTGTACTTCGGGTGACCGGCGAGGGAGTACGCGAGCGTGGACTTGCCGGAGCCGTTGGGGCCCATGATGGCGTGCGTCTCGCCCTGCTTCACGGTCAGGTCGACGCCCTTGAGGATCTCCTTCGTGGCGTTGTCGGCCTCGACGGTGACGTGCAAGTCGCGGATTTCAAGCGTTGCCATAGGTGCCTCAGGACTCCTGGTTGAGGGAGACGAGCACGTCGTCCCCTTCGATCTTTACGGGGTATACGGGTACGGGGCGCGTCGCGGGGAGGCCGGACGGCTTGCCGGTGCGGAGGTCGAAGGCGGAGCCGTGCAGCCAGCACTCGATCTGGCAGTCCTCCACCTCGCCCTCGGAGAGCGAGACGTTCGCGTGCGAGCAGATGTCGTGGATCGCGAACACCTCCCCCTCGGTCTGCACGACCGAGACCGGCGTGCCGTCGAGTTCCACCCGCTTCGGGGTGTCCTCCTCCAGCTCGCTCAGCCCACAGGCGCGTACGTACGTCATCAGACGGACGCCTCCAGCTCCGCGTCGATCTTCGCGAGGAGGCGCTCCTCGATGTCCGGGACACCGATCTGCTGGACCAGCTCGGCGAAGAAGCCGCGCACGACGAGCCGGCGGGCCTCCTGCTCCGGGATGCCGCGGGCCATCAGGTAGAAGAGCTGCTCGTCGTCGAACCGGCCGGTCGCGGAGGCGTGCCCGGCGCCGACGATCTCGCCGGTCTCGATCTCCAGGTTCGGTACGGAGTCGACGCGCGCGCCGTCGGTGAGGACGAGGTTGCGGTTCATCTCGTACGTGTCCGTGCCCTCGGCCTTGGCCTCGATGAGCACGTCGCCGATCCACACCGCGTGGGCGCCCTCGCCCTGGAGCGCGCCCTTGTAGACGACGTTCGACTTGCAGTGCGGGGTGTTGTGGTCGACGAGGAGGCGGTGCTCCTGGTGCTGGCCGGCGTCGGTGAAGTACAGCCCGAACAGCTCGGCCTCGCCGCCGGTCGCGGCGTAGGAGACGCGCGGGTGCAGCCGTACGACGTCGCCGCCGAAGGTGACGACGACGGACTTGAAGCTGGCGTCGCGGCCGACCAGCGCGCTGTGCTGGGCGACGTGGACGGCCTTGTCGTCCCAGTCCTGGATGGAGACGACGGTGAGCTTGGCGCCGTCGCCGAGGACGTACTCGAGGTTGGCCGCGATGACCGCGTCGCCGGTGTGGTCGATGACGACGACGGCCTCGGCGAAGGCGCCCAGCTCGATGACCTGGTGGCCGAAGCGGGTGCCGCCCTCGCCGTGCACGGCGACGCGGATGGGCTCGGTGAGGACCGTCTCCTTGGCGACGGTGATCACGGCGGCCTGCTCGAACGCGGAGTACGCCTGGGCTGCGACCCGGTCGACGGGGGCGCCGGCCCGGCCGAGCCGCGCGTCGTCGCGGCCGACCAGCTCGACGGTGACGCCCTCGGGTGCCTCGACGGCCACCTTGACACCCTCGCCGGTGGCGACGGCCGTGCCGTCGTGCAGCCCGCGCAGGCGCTCCAGCGGGGTGAACCGCCACTCCTCCTCACGGCCGTGGGGGACGGGGAAGTCCGCCACGTCGAAGGAGGGGGGCGCGCTCATGCGGGTGGCGACGGTGGACTCGGCGGCCACCGCGATGGCGCCGGCGGTGGTGGACCCCACCGGGGAGTTCTGAGCCTCAGCCATGGCTGTCGTAGTGCTCACTTTCTTACGCTTGTATGACTTCAGAGCTGACAGAGCCGTGCGGCTCCCTGGAGGCCGGTGCGGTCAGCCGACCGCGCCTTCCATCTGGAGCTCGATCAGCCGGTTCAGCTCCAGCGCGTACTCCATCGGCAGCTCCTTCGCGATCGGCTCGACGAAGCCGCGCACGATCATCGCCATCGCCTCGAACTCGCTCAGACCGCGGCTCATCAGGTAGAAGAGCTGGTCCTCGGAGACCTTGGAGACGGTCGCCTCGTGCCCCATCGACACGTCGTCCTCGCGGACGTCGACGTACGGGTAGGTGTCGGAGCGGGAGATCGTGTCGACGAGCAGCGCGTCGCACAGCACGTTGGACTTGGAGCCCGGCGCGCCCTCACCGATCTCGATGAGACCGCGGTAGGACGTACGGCCGCCGCCGCGCGCCACCGACTTGGACACGATGTTGGACGACGTGTTCGGCGCCATGTGGACCATCTTCGCGCCGGCGTCCTGGTGCTGGCCCTCGCCCGCGAAGGCGATGGAGAGGGTCTCGCCCTTGGCGTGCTCGCCCATGAGGTAGACGGCCGGGTACTTCATCGTCACCTTGGAGCCGATGTTGCCGTCGACCCACTCCATGGTCGCGCCCTCGTAGGCGACGGCGCGCTTGGTGACCAGGTTGTAGACGTTGTTCGACCAGTTCTGGATGGTCGTGTACCGGCAGCGGGCGTTCTTCTTGACGATGATCTCGACGACCGCGCTGTGCAGGGAGTCCGACTTGTAGATCGGCGCCGTGCAGCCCTCGACGTAGTGCACGTAGGCGCCCTCGTCGACGATGATCAGGGTCCGCTCGAACTGGCCCATGTTCTCGGTGTTGATGCGGAAGTAGGCCTGGAGCGGGATCTCCACGTGGACGCCCGGGGGGACGTAGATGAAGGAACCGCCGGACCACACGGCCGTGTTCAGCGAGGCGAACTTGTTGTCGCCGACCGGGATGACCGTCCCGAAGTACTCCTTGAAGAGCTCCGGGTGCTCCTTGAGCGCGGTGTCCGTGTCGAGGAAGATGACGCCCTGCTCCTCCAGGTCCTCGCGGATCTGGTGGTAGACGACCTCCGACTCGTACTGCGCGGCGACGCCCGCGACGAGGCGCTGCTTCTCCGCCTCCGGGATGCCGAGCTTGTCGTACGTGTTCTTGATGTCCTCGGGCAGGTCCTCCCAGGACTCCGCCTGCTTCTCCGTGGAGCGCACGAAGTACTTGATGTTGTCGAAGTCGATGCCGGAGAGGTCGGAGCCCCAGTTCGGCATGGGCTTCTTCTCGAACAGGCGCAGGCCCTTGAGGCGCAGCTTCGTCATCCACTCGGGCTCGGACTTCTTGTCCGAGATGTCCTTGACGACGTCCTCGTTCAGTCCTCGCTTGGCAGCCGCACCGGCCTCGTCGGAGTCGGCCCAGCCGTATTCGTACTTGCCAAGACCCTCGAGTTCGGGGTGGGCAGTCTCCGTGGTCATGCGGGGTTCCTCCCGGCCGTGCTTGCTGATGCGTTGTGGGAAATCTGAGGGTCCTTCGGGCTTGCGGAAGCCTTCGGGATGAACGTCGTGCACACGCCGTCGCCGTGGGCGATGGTCGCGAGACGCTGGACGTGGGTGCCGAGCAGCTCGGCGAAGAACTCCGTCTCCGCCTCGCACAGCTGCGGGAACTGCTCCGCGACGTGCGCCACGGGGCAGTGGTGCTGGCAGAGCTGCTCTCCCACGGGCGCGCTCCGGGCCGTAGCAGCGTACCCGTCCGCCGAGAGGGCCTTGGCCAGGGCTTCCGCGCGCTTCTCGGGCGGGACCCCGGCAATGGCCCGGCGGTAGGCGGGCGCCTGCGCGGCGACGCGGGCTCGGGCGAACGCGGTGACGGCATCCTCGCCGCCCTCGCGCTCGGCGATCCAGCGCAGGGCCTCGGCGGCCAGCTTGTCGTACGACTGGTCGAAGGCGTCCCGGCCGCAGTCGGTCAGGACGAACACCTTCGCGGGACGGCCGCGCGTGCGGGCGCCGTAGACCCGCTGTTCGCGGGCCTCCACGACCAGGTCGGCGGCCAGCGCGTCCAGGTGGCGGCGGACGGCCGCCTGGGTCAGGCGCAGGCGGGCGGCGAGCTCGGCGACGGTGGAGGGGCCGTGGTCCAGGATCGAGCGGGCGACGCGGTTGCGGGTGGACCGCTCACCGGTCGCGAGCTCCTCCTGCGGGGCCTCACCGACGTTTTTCACAACGCCATTGTTGCGTAATTCACCGAGCTCGGGCAAGCCGCACCCTCCCCCGCCCACGGTGCCCTGCGTCACTTAGGCATACCTAATCTGACCTGCGGAAACGATCTTCCGGCCGGTCAAACCGGTGGACCCCGCCGCGCCCCCGCGAGACACTCCCGACCATGCCCACACCCCCTCCCACCGGCCCACTCGTCACCCGGCAGACCCTCGCGGACGACCTCAGCGCGCTGGGCGTGGAACCGGGCGAAACCCTCCTCGTCCACTCCTCCCTCTCCGCCCTCGGCTGGGTCAACGGCGGCGCCGTCGCCGTCGTCCACGCCCTCCTCGACGCCCTCGGCCCCACCGGCACCCTCACGGTCCCCACCCAGTCCGGCGACCTCTCCGACCCCGCCCTGTGGGGAAACCCGCCGGTCCCCGAGTCCTGGTGGGAGGAGATCCGCACGACCATGCCCCCGTACGACCCGGCCACCACCCCCACCCGCGGCATGGGCGCCATCCCCGAGACCGCCCGCCGCTGGCCCGGCGCCCTGCGCAGCGCCCACCCCCAGACGTCCTTCGCGGCGATCGGCCCGGACGCCGCGAAGATCACCGCGGACCACGCCCCCGACTGCCAGCTCGGCGAGCGCAGCCCCCTGGCCCGGCTGGAGTCCCTGGGCGCCCGCGTCCTCTTCCTGGGCACCACGTACGCCACCTGCACCGCCTTCCACCTGGCCGAATACCGCGTCCCGAGCCCCCTCACGACCCACGGCCACCCCACCCCCGACGGCTGGCGCACGGTCACCGACCTGGCCCTCTCCGACGACCTCTTCCCCGAACTCGGCCACGACTACGAACGCGACCGCCCGGTGGTCCGGGGCCGGGTGGGCGCGGCGGACACCCGCCTGTTCCCGCTCCGGGACGCGGTGGCGTACGCGACGAGGTGGCTGGCGATCCATCGGCCGTACGAGACGCCGTGAGGGCGACGGGGCGTCACCGCCGAGCCCCGCATCACCCACGCCACCGGCCGGGCCCCGGCCGGCCCCGACGGCCCGATGCCCCCGCCGACCCGCCCCGCCGGATGCCCGGCCGGGAGACCCCGCACGGCACCACTCCCGCACCACAGAGCCCGCCGGCACCCCGAGTCGCCCCCGCGAGAGAGTTCTCCCACCCCCGCGCCCACGCCCTCGCCCCGCTCCCTAGACTCGTCTCTCATGCGAAGTGAGCCTGTCGTCCAGGTCCGGGCCCTGGTGAAGCGGTACGGGGACAAGACCGCGGTGGACGGCCTCGATCTGGTGGCCCTGGACGGTGTCACCGCCGTGCTCGGCCCCAACGGGGCGGGGAAGACGACGACGATCGAGGTGTGCGAGGGGTACCGGCGGGCGGACGGCGGGACGGTGCGCGTGCTGGGCCTCGACCCCGTCGCCCAGGCCGCCGAGCTGAAGCCCCGGATCGGGGTGATGCTCCAGTCCGGAGGCGTGTACTCCGGTGCGCGCGCCGACGAGATGCTCCGCCACATGGCGAAACTCCACGCGCACCCCCTCGACGTGGACGCCCTCATCGACCGCCTCGGCCTCGGCGGCTGCGGCCGGACCACCTACCGCCGCCTCTCCGGCGGCCAGCAACAGCGCCTCGCGCTCGCGATGGCCGTCGTCGGCCGCCCCGAACTCGTCTTCCTCGACGAGCCCACCGCCGGCCTCGACCCCCAGGCCCGCCACGCCACCTGGGACCTCGTACGGGACCTGCGCGACGACGGCGTGTCCGTCATCCTCACGACCCACCACATGGACGAGGCCGAGCAGCTCGCCGACGACGTCGCGATCATCGACGCCGGGAAGGTCATCGCGCAGGGCTCCCCCGAGACCCTGTGCAAGGGCGGCGCCGAGAACACCCTCCGCTTCACCGGCCGCCCCGGCCTGGACGTCGGCTCGCTCCTCAAGGCGCTCCCCCCGGACTCGACCGCCGACGAACTCACGCCGGGCTCCTACCGGATCACCGGCGGGATCGACCCCCAACTCCTCGCGACGGTCACCTCCTGGTGCGCACAGCACGGCGTCATGCCGGACCGCATCTCCGTCGAACGCCACACGCTGGAGGACGTCTTCCTGGAACTGACCGGCAAGGAGCTGCGCGCATGACGGCAACGGGCACCTACACCCCCCGCCCCGGGCCCGCCCCCCTCCCCCGCATGATCGCGGCGCAGGCGGCGCTGGAGACGAAGATGCTCCTCCGCAACGGAGAGCAGCTCCTCCTCACCGTCATCATCCCCACCCTCCTCCTCGTCCTCTTCAGCTCGGTGGACATCATCGACACGGGCAAGGGCAAGTCGATCGACTTCCTGACCCCGGGCATCCTCGCCCTCTCCGTCATGTCCACGGCCTTCACCGGCCAGGCCATCGCCACAGGCTTCGAACGCAGATACGGCGTCCTCAAACGCCTCGCTTCCTCCCCCCTCCCCCGCTGGGCCCTGATGACGGCCAAAACGGCATCGGTCCTGGTGACGGAGATCCTCCAGGTGACCCTCGTGACAGTGATCGCGCTAACCCTGGGCTGGTCCCCGCAAGGCAACCCACTGACGGTCGCCCTCCTCCTGATCCTCGGCACAGCAGCGTTCTCAGGCCTGGGCCTCCTGATGGCAGGCACCCTGAAGGCAGAAGCGACCCTGGCAGCGGCCAACCTGGTCTTCCTGCTCCTCCTGGTGGGCGGCGGCGTAATCGTCCCCATGGACAAATACCCACCGGCAGCCCAGGACGCCCTGTCCCTCCTCCCCATCTCAGCCCTCTCGGACGGCCTCCGAGACGTCCTCCAACACGGAGCAGGAGTCCCCTGGCCAAACCTGGCCATCCTGACGGCATGGTCGGCAGCAGGCTTGGCAGCAGCGGGCAAATTCTTCCGCTGGGAATAACCACAACAAACCCACACCCGCCCACCCACCGCCCCGCACCCCCTCCACCCCACCCACCCAGCTGCGGCCAGCCGCACCACACCCCCACCCACCCGCACCCCCTCCACCCCGCCCACCCAGCTGCGGGCAGTCGTGCCGCTAGGGGCGGCACGGGTGGGCGCAGCGGCACCCCGCAAGCGCGGGCAAGCGACAACGCCCCCCACCCCAGCCCCCCACCCAGCCGCACCGAACCCCCCTCACCGACCCCCTCGTGAACGCACTCACAAGCCCCGCCCTACGATGGACCCCGTGCCGAACCTGACCCGAGCCGACGCCGCAGCCGCCCTGCGCAACCCCCTCGCCTACATCGCAGCCCGCTGGACCCCCACCCCCCGGACGGTCCAGCGAGCCGCGCTCACCGCCCTGCTGATGTCCGTCGTCATCGTGGTCACCGGCGGCGCGGTCCGCCTCACCGGCTCGGGCCTCGGCTGCCCGACCTGGCCGAAGTGCACGGACACGTCCCTCACGGCGACCAGCGAAATGGGCATGCACGGAGCGATCGAGTTCGGCAACCGCATGCTGACGTACGTCCTGTGCGCGGCGGTCGGCTGGGCGATCATCGCCGCGAGGTCACAGAAGCCGTACCGCAGGTCCCTCACCCGCCTGGGCTGGGCCCAGTTCTGGGTGGTCATGGGCAACGCGGTGCTGGGCGGCATCGTCGTCCTGGTCGGCCTGAACCCGTACACGGTGGCGGCGCACTTCCTCCTCTCGTCGGCGCTGATCGCGGTAGCGACGGTGATGTGGCAGCGCACGAGGGAGGGCGACCAGGCCCCCCGCCCGGTCGTCGGCAAGGCGGTCCAGCAGCTCGTCTGGTCCCTGGTCATCGCATCGGGACTGCTGATCGCGGTCGGCACGATCGTCACCGGCGCCGGCCCTCACGCGGGCGACTCCAGCGAGGTGGACCGCATCCCGATCGACTGGGAGACGATCGCGAAGCTGCACGCGGTACTGGCGTGGATCGTGGTGACCCTGACGTTCGCCCTGTGGTTCGTCCTGAAGGCGGTGGACGCCCCGAAGCCCCCCCTGCACAGGACCCGGGAACTGTTCCTGATCCTGCTGGGTCAGGGCCTGATCGGCTATGTCCAGTACTTCACGAACCTCCCCGAGATCCTGGTCGGCGCCCACATGTTCGGCTCGACGGTGACATGGATCTGGGTCCTGAGGGTCCTGCTGTCCCTGCGGGAGCGCCCGTACGACGAGGTCGCGCTCCCCGCCCCGACGGCGAACGCGGTCCCGACCCGCGCCTAGACCCCGTACACCCGCCGAGCGTTCCCGGAAGCCAGCATCCCCGCCACCCGCTGCGCGTCCCCCACGGACCAGGCCCCCTCGGCGACCCACCCCCCGAACACCCGTGTCACCGCCTCCTGGAACAGCCGGGCGGCGACGAGGTGGAGTTCCGGGAGCGCGCGAGCCCCGCTGGAGTAGAGGACCTTGCCGAAGGGGGCCAGTTCCAGGGTCTCCGCGAGGACGGTCGCCGCGCGGACGCCCGTGTGCAGGAACGCGGTCCCGCAGTCGACGTACACATGGGGGTACGCCGCCGCGAGGCGGGCGGCCTCCCGGTGCCGGGGATACGCGTGGAGCAGGACGAGATCCGTGCCCAGCCCCGCGGTCGCCCGGATGAAGTCCACCGGCAGAACCGGGCCGACCCGCAGTTGCAGCGGGCGCCCCGAGGCGAGGGCGATCCACAGCAGGTGGCGCAGGAGGACGGGGTCCCGGAGGGCGTCCCCGGCGCGGCGCCCCGCGAGCCAGCGGCCGGCAGCGCCCCGCACGGCCCCGACGTCGGGCGGCTCGGGCGCGACGGCGTGTCCCGCGGCGGCGAAGGCGACCGCGTTCGCGGCGGCGCCGTGCACGGACTCCGCGAGGTTGGAGAGGAACCCCTCGACCGTCCCGGACGTGTCCGCGACCTGCTGCGCGAGGAGTTCGAGGCGGACGATCTCGCGGGCGTCGGCGTCGGCGGTCGCGGCGAGTTCACGGGGCTGGGTGAGGTCGTCGGGCACCCCGGTGTCGACGAGGAAGGTCGCCACCCCCGAGCCGCGCAGCAGCCGCCGCCCCGCCTCCAGCACCCCCAGCTCACGCCGCCTGGCCAGATAACGCGCGGGCGGGCAGTGGGGTTCCAGGCCGAGCGCGGGCGGGCACCAGCGGCGTACGGCGAAGCCGGTCTGCGTGTCGAAGAGGGTCGTACCGGAGGCCGGGGGGCCGTCCGTACGCGCGAGCCGGGCCTCGAAGGTGCCCAGACCCAGCTCGGTCCGCAGGACGCCGTGACAGTACTGGTCCACCAGGGACGGCGTCTCGATCATCCGGTCTCCCTGTAGGTGGCGTGGCCTTACAGGGGTTAACGGGAGAGGCGTACGTCAGGTCGCGGTTGACGCGCGGGGCGCCCGAAAAAGACCGCGCGCCCCGGGAAGCGCCGGAAAGCCTCAGCCGCCGATCTGGATCCCGGCCATCCGCTTCCACTCGTACGGCCCGGTCTCCACCTTCGCCGCGAACTCCCCGTCGAACTCCTCGTGACGGGTGATCCCGGCCTTCTCGACGGCGGCCACGGCGACGTCGTACGAGGGTGCGACCACGTCGCCCCAGCCGCCGTCGGCGCCGACGAGGACGATGCGCGCCCCGCGCTGCCCGATGTAGGCGACCTGACCCTCGGCGCCGCCGTGCGCCTTGGCGAACGTGCCGATGCGCTTGGCGAGCTTCGCCGCCGTACGGTCCTGCCGGTCCTGCGTCTTCGTGTCTGCCATACCCGGATGCTACCGGCGAGTAGGAAACACCGGCAAGGAGCGGCTCAGTGGAGGAAGGGGTCCACGGCGACGGCGACGAAGAGCAGGGAGACGTAGGTGATCGACCAGTGGAACAGCCGCATCTCCTTGAGCTTGGCCCCCTCCACCTCGGCCTTGGCCCGGTTCTGGAGGGCGTGGGCCTCCCACAGCCACCAGCCGCCCGCGGCGAGCGCGACGACCGTGTAGAACCAGCCGGTGTAGCCGAGCGGCGTCAGCAGCAGGGAGACGGCGACCATCACCCAGCTGTAGATGACGATCTGCTTGGCGACGACCTTGTTGGAGGCGACGACCGGCAGCATCGGCACGCCGACGCGCGCGTAGTCGTCCTTGACCTTCATGGACAGCGGCCAGTAGTGCGGCGGCGTCCAGAAGAAGATGACGAGGAAGAGGATGACCGGCGCCCAGGAGAGCGAGTTGGTGACGGCCGTCCACCCGATGAGGACCGGCATGCAGCCCGCGATGCCGCCCCAGATGATGTTCTGCGCCGTACGGCGTTTGAGGATCATCGTGTAGACGACGACGTAGAAGAGGAGCGCCCCGAGGGCGAGCCACGCGGACAGCCAGTTGACGGCGAGCCCGAACAGCAGCGTCGAGCCGACCGCGAGCGCGATCCCGAAGGCGAGGCACTCGCGCGGCGAGACCATGCCGGTGACCAGGGGCCGCTGCGAGGTGCGGTCCATGAGCGCGTCGATGTCGCGGTCGATGTACATGTTGAGCGCGTTGGCGCCGCCCGCGGACAGGTAGCCGGCGAGGCAGGTGATGAGGACGAGACCGAGGTCGGGAACCCCCTGCTGCGCCAGGAACATCACCGGAACGGTGGTGATCAGCAGCAGCTCGATGATCCTCGGCTTCGTCAGCGCCACGAACGCCTTGACACGGGCCCCGAACGGCCGCTGCACCGGGCTCTGGTTCGCACCCGTAACCCCTACTGGACGGGATTCGACGGCCGTCACGCACACCCCTGAAAGAGATTTCCCAGCAAGCCCGACCGTGTGAAGTCCCGGTAAAGGCTCGCGCGTACCACGCCACTGTAGACGTTGCCCATACCTCGGCCTTCGCGGGGGTGCCCCGTGTTGGACGGGCCACCGGGAGGGGGGACAGAACGGGCGCACGACGGCTCGTTTGAGTGCTCGGATGACGCACTCCGTATTCAGATGCCGAGCCCCGGGAACCCGGTCGACAGGCGGATCTCCAGGACTCCCGGCAGTCTGGACGGACGGGAGAAACCGCACGTACTTACGGGGGTAGGCTCGACAACGGCCGGTGGGCCCCCCGTGCACCGGCAGCCGGTGGGCGCGTTGCCCGAGCAGCCGGTGAACCGAACATGTGGAGAGGAGCCCTGACCCAGGGTGAGCACCAAGCCGACCACCACAGACCTCGACTGGACCGAGTTGGACCAGCGGGCCGTCGACACCGCCCGCGTCCTGGCCGCCGATGCCGTACAGAAGGTCGGGAACGGCCATCCGGGTACGGCGATGAGCCTCGCGCCGGCCGCCTACACCCTCTTCCAGAAGGTGATGCGGCACGACCCCGCCGACGCCGGCTGGGTCGGGCGCGACCGCTTCGTGCTGTCCGCCGGCCACTCGTCCCTCACTCTCTACACCCAGCTGTACCTGGCCGGCTTCGGCCTGGAGCTGGACGACCTGAAGGCGTTCCGGACCTGGGGCTCGAAGACCCCGGGCCACCCGGAGTACGGCCACACGACCGGTGTCGAGACGACGACGGGCCCGCTCGGGCAGGGTGTCGCGAACGCGGTGGGCATGGCGATGGCCGCCCGCTACGAGCGCGGCCTGTTCGACCCCGAGGCCCCGCAGGGCGAGTCCCCCTTCGACCACTTCGTGTACGCCATCGCGGGTGACGGCTGCCTCCAGGAGGGCATCTCCGCCGAGGCGTCCTCCCTGGCCGGCCACCAGAAGCTCGGCAACCTGATCCTGCTGTGGGACGACAACCACATCTCGATCGAGGGCGACACCGAGACGGCCGTGTCCGAGGACACCGTCAAGCGGTACGAGGCGTACGGCTGGCACGTCCAGCGCATCGCCCCGAAGCCGGACGGCGACCTGGACCCGCACGCGATCTACAACGCCATCGAGGCCGCGAAGAAGGTGACGGACAAGCCGTCGTTCATCGCGATGCGCTCGATCATCGCCTGGCCCGCCCCGAACGCGCAGAACACCGAGGCCGCGCACGGCTCGGCGCTCGGCGACGACGAGGTGGCCGCCACCAAGCGCGTGCTGGGCTTCGACCCCGAGAAGAGCTTCGAGGTCTCCGACGAGGTCATCGCGCACACGCGCGGCGCCCTGGAGCGCGGCGCGCAGGCGAAGGCCGACTGGGAGAAGTCGTTCCAGCTGTGGCGGAACGAGAACCCGGAGCGCGCCGCCGAGTTCGACCGGATCGACGCGGGCGAGCTGCCCGAGGGCTGGGAGGAGAAGGTCCCGGTCTTCGAGGCGGGCAAGGGTGTCGCGACGCGTGCCGCGTCCGGCAAGGTCCTCCAGGCGCTCGGCGCGGTGATCCCGGAGCTGTGGGGCGGCTCGGCCGACCTCGCGGGCTCCAACAACACGACGATCGACGCGTCGTCCTCCTTCCTCCCGGCGGACAACCCGCTCACCGAGGCGGACCCGTACGGCCGCACGGTCCACTTCGGCATCCGCGAGCACTCGATGGCCGCCGAGATGAACGGCATCGCGCTGCACGGCAACACCCGGATCTACGGCGGCACGTTCCTCGTGTTCTCCGACTACATGCGCAACGCCGTGCGCCTGTCCGCGCTGATGCACCTGCCGGTCACCTACGTGTGGACGCACGACTCGATCGGCCTCGGCGAGGACGGCCCGACGCACCAGCCGGTCGAGCACGTCGCCGCGCTGCGCGCCATCCCGGGCCTGAACGTCGTCCGCCCGGCCGACGCCAACGAGACCGCCATCGCCTGGCGCGAGATCCTGCGCCGCGGCAAGCGCGAGTACGGCGTCTCGGCGCCGCACGGCCTGGCGCTGACCCGGCAGGGCGTGCCGACGTACGAGCCCAACGAGGACACGGTCAAGGGCGGTTACGTCCACACCGAGGCGTCCACGGGCACCCCCGAGGTCATCCTCATCGCGACCGGCTCCGAGGTCCATGTGGCCGTCGCCGCGCGGGAGCTGCTGGAGGCCGAGGGCACGCCGACGCGCGTGGTCTCGATGCCGTCGGTGGAGTGGTTCGAGGAGCAGTCCCCGGAGTACAAGGAGTCGGTGCTCCCCGCCGCCGTCAAGGCGCGTGTCTCCGTCGAGGCCGGCATCGGTCTCACGTGGCACAAGTACGTCGGTGACGCGGGCCGCATCGTTTCCCTGGAGCACTTCGGCGCTTCGGCCGACGGCAAGGTCCTTTTCCAGGAGTACGGCTTCACTGCCGAGAACGTGGCCGCGAAGGCGCGGGAATCCGTAGCCGCCGCCCAGCGCTGACGCCCATAAGACACCCCACGTACGTAGGAGATGTAATTCCATGACAGACGCACTGAAGCGCCTCTCCGAGGAGGGCGTCGCGATCTGGCTGGACGACCTGTCGCGCAAGCGGATCACGTCCGGCAACCTCGCCGAGCTGATCGACCAGCAGCACGTCGTGGGCGTCACCACCAACCCGTCGATCTTCCAGAAGGCGATCTCGTCGGGCGACGGCTACGAGCAGCAGGTCGCCGACCTCGCCGCCCGCAAGGTCACCGTCGACGAGGCGATCCGGATGATCACGACGGCGGACGTCCGGGACGCCGCCGACATCCTGCGCCCCGTCTACGACGCGTCCGGCGGCCAGGACGGCCGGGTCTCCATCGAGGTCGACCCGCGCCTGGCGCACGAGACGACCGCGACGGTCGCCGAGGCCAAGCAGCTCGCGTGGCTGGTGGACCGCCCGAACACGCTGATCAAGATCCCGGCGACGAAGGCGGGCCTCCCGGCGATCACCGAGGTGATCGGCAACGGCATCAGCGTCAACGTCACGCTGATCTTCTCGCTCGAGCGCTACCGCGAGGTCATGGACGCCTACCTGGCCGGCCTGGAGAAGGCCAAGGCCAAGGGCATCGACCTGGCGGGCATCCACTCGGTCGCCTCCTTCTTCGTGTCCCGCGTGGACACCGAGATCGACAAGCGCCTGACCGCGCTGGGCACCGACGAGGCCCTCGCCCTCAAGGGCAAGGCGGCCCTCGCCAACGCGCGCCTCGCCTACCAGGCGTACGAGGAGGTCTTCTCGACCGCGCGCTGGGAGGCCCTGGAGAAGGCGGGCGCCAACAAGCAGCGTCCGCTGTGGGCGTCGACCGGCGTGAAGGACCCGGCGTACAAGGACACCCTGTACGTCGACGACCTGGTCGCGCCGAACACCGTCAACACCATGCCGGAGGCCACCCTGCTGGCCACCGAGGACCACGGGCAGATCACCGGCAACACCATCGCGGGCACCTACGAGCAGGCGCGCGCCGAGCTCGACGCGGTGGAGAAGCTCGGGATCTCCTACGACGACGTGGTCCAGCTCCTTGAGGACGAGGGCGTCCAGAAGTTCGAGGAGTCCTGGAACGACCTGCTCAAGTCGACCGAGGCGGAGCTTCAGCGCCTCGCTCCTTCGGAGGGCTGATTTCACTTGTCGAGCAGCAATCCGCTGCGTGACCCGGCAGACCGACGGCTCCCGCGTATCGCGGGGCCGTCGGGCCTTGTCATTTTCGGTGTCACGGGCGATTTGTCACGTAAAAAGCTGATGCCCGCCGTGTACGACCTCGCCAACCGCGGTCTGCTTCCGCCGGGTTTCTCCCTGGTCGGGTTCGCGCGCCGGGAGTGGGAGCACGAGGACTTCGCGGCCGAGGTCCACGACGCGGTCAAGGCGCACGCCCGTACGCCGTTCCGTGAGGAGGTCTGGCAGCAGCTCATCCAGGGGATGCGCTTCGTGCAGGGCACCTTCGACGACGACGAGGCGTTCGAGCGGCTGCGCGCCACCATCGATGAGCTGGACAAGGCGCAGGGCACGGGCGGCAACTTCGCCTTCTACCTGTCGGTGCCGCCGCGCGCGTTCCCGGTCGTCATCCAGCAGCTGAAGAAGCACGGCCTGGCCGACCAGTCGCGCGGCTCGTGGCGGCGCGCCGTCATCGAGAAGCCGTTCGGACACGACCTGAAGTCGGCGGAGGAGCTGAACAAGGTCGTCCACGAGGTCTTCGCGCCCGACCAGGTCTTCCGCATCGACCACTACCTCGGCAAGGAGACCGTCCAGAACATCCTGGCGCTGCGGTTCGCCAACACGATGTTCGAGCCGATCTGGAACCGGTCCTTCGTGGACCACATCCAGATCACGATGGCCGAGGACATCGGCATCGGCGGCCGTGCCGGGTACTACGACGGCATCGGCGCCGCCCGCGACGTCATCCAGAACCACCTCCTCCAGCTGATGGCGCTGACCGCCATGGAGGAGCCCGCCTCCTTCGACGCGGACGCGCTCGCCGCCGAGAAGACCAAGGTGCTCGGCGCGGTCCGGCTCCCCAAGGACCTCGGCCGCGACACCGTCCGCGCGCAGTACGCGGCCGGCTGGCAGGGCGGCGAGAAGGTCATCGGCTACCTCGAAGAGGACGGCATCGACAAGGCGTCGAAGACCGACACGTACGCCGCGATCAAGGTCGAGGTCGACAACCGCCGCTGGGCGGGCGTCCCCTTCTATCTGCGCACCGGCAAGCGGCTCGGCCGCCGGGTCACCGAGATCGCGGTCGTCTTCCAGCGCGCCCCGCACTCCCCCTTCGACACGACGGCCACCGAGGAGCTGGGCTCCAACGCGATCGTCATCCGCGTCCAGCCCGACGAGGGCGTCACCGTCCGCTTCGGCTCCAAGGTGCCGGGCACGTCGATGGAGATCCGGGACGTGTCCATGGACTTCGCGTACGGCGAGTCCTTCACGGAGTCGTCCCCGGAGGCGTACGAGCGCCTCATCCTGGACGTCCTGCTCGGCGACTCGAACCTCTTCCCGCGCACCGAGGAGGTCGAGCTGTCCTGGCGCATCCTCGACCCGATCGAGGAGTACTGGGACACCCACGGCAAGCCGGCCCAGTACCCGGCGGGCACCTGGGGCCCGGCCGAGGCGGACGAGATGCTCGCACGCGAGGGACGGAGCTGGCGCCGGCCATGAAGATCGACCTCACGGACACCACCGCCGGCAAGATAAACAAGGCCCTGGTCAAGGGCCGCCGCGAGATCGGCACGCCTGCCGTCGGCATGGTCCTCACGCTCGTCATCGTCACCGACGAGGAGAACGCGTACGACGCCCTGAAGGCGGCCGGCGACGCGTCGCGCGAGCACCCCTCGCGCACGCTCGTCGTCATCCGCCGCGTCTCCCGCTCGCCGCGCGACCGCACGCAGTCCCGCATCGACGCCGAGGTGCTGCTCGGCGCGGACGCGGGTACGGGCGAGACGGTCGTGCTGCGCCTGCACGGCGAGGTCTCCGACCACGCCCAGTCCGTCGTCCTCCCGCTCCTGCTGCCGGACGCCCCGGTCGTCGTCTGGTGGCCCGTCGACGCGCCCGCCGACCCGGCGAACGACCCCCTCGGCGCGCTCGCCCAGCGCCGGGTCACCGACTCGTACGCCGCCGAGCAGCCGGTCCGCGCGCTGACCGCCCGCGCGAAGTCGTACGCCCCCGGCGACACGGACCTCTCCTGGACCCGCATCACGCCCTGGCGCTCGATGCTGGCCGCGGCTCTCGACCAGGTCACCTGCGAGGTGACGTCCGTCGAGGTCGAGGGGGAGGAGTTCAACCCCAGCTGCGAGCTGCTGGCGATGTGGCTCGCGGACCGGCTCGACGTCCCGGTCCGCCGCACCCTCTCCGCGGGCCCCGGCCTCACCGCCGTCCGCCTCTCGACGGACGCGGGCCCCATCGCCCTCGACCGCCCCGACGGCTCGGTCGCGACCCTCTCCATCCAGGGCCAGCCCGACCGCGCGGTCGCCCTGAAGCGCCGGGACACGGTCGACCTGATCGCCGAGGAACTGCGCCGGCTGGACCCCGACGACACGTACGCGTCCGCGCTGCGGTTCGGGGTGGAGCGGCTCAACTCGTCGGTGTCCACGGCGTTTCCGGCACCGGTGACACGGAAGGCGGACGGGGGTGCGGCTACGGGGTCGGCCGCGACCTCGACGCCGGGTGCCGGGACGGGCGCGGCCTCGACGCCGGGTGCCGGTTCGGGCGCGGCTGCGGCTCCCGCCTCGGGCCCGGTGCCGGGTTCGGCCGCGCGTTCTCTGCCGGCTCCCCCCGCTCCCCCCGCCTCGGCGCTCGCCGATCCCGTCGCCGTCCCGAAGACCGACTCCTCCGTCGAGGGAGCGCGAAAAAGTGGCGCTGCCGGAGCAGGTGACGGCGGAGCCGGGGGAGCCGGTGAGTCCGCAGGAGGGGCAGCCGGAGCAACTCCCCCCGCTCCCCCGGCGGCTGCGCAAGCTCCCGTACTACCGGCCGAAGCGCCGCAGCCGGTGAGAAAGGCCATCTCCCCATGACCACACCCCAGTTGGTCGTCCACCGCGACAAGGAGCTGATGGCGCGGGCCGCCGCGGCCCGTCTCATCACGCGGATCGTCGACGCGCAGTCCGCGAAGGGCACCGCGTCGATCGTCCTCACGGGGGGCCGCAACGGCAACGGCCTGCTCGCGGCGCTGGCGGCGGCGCCCGCGCGCGACGCCGTCGACTGGTCGCGTCTCGACCTGTGGTGGGGCGACGAACGCTTCCTCCCCGAGGGCGACCCCGACCGCAACGTCACCCAGGCCCGCGAGGCCCTCCTCGACGCCGTCCCCCTCGACCCGAAGCGCGTGCACGCGATGCCCGCGTCGGACGGCGCGTACGGAACGGACGTCGAGGCGGCGGCGGAGGCGTACGCGGAGGAACTGGCGAGGTCGGCCGACCACGGCGACGTCCCCACGTTCGACGTCCTGATGCTGGGCGTGGGACCGGATACGCACGTGGCGTCCCTCTTCCCGGAACTCCCCGCGGTCCGCGAGGAGACCCGCACGGTGGTGGGCGTCCGAGGCGCCCCCAAACCGCCGCCCACGCGGGTCACCCTCACCCTCCCCGCGATCCGGGCGGCGAAGGAGGTCTGGCTCCTGGCAGCGGGCGAGGACAAGGCCCAGGCCGCCGCGATCGCCCTCTCGGGCGCGGGCGAGATCCAGGCCCCGGCGGCAGGCGCCCGCGGCCTCGCCCGCACGCTGTGGCTCCTGGACCGCCCGGCGGCGTCCCAGCTCCCGCGCACGCTGTACCCGCCGGCGACAGCGTAGGACGACAGCCGAGGGCCCCGTCCGCGACGGACGGGGCCCTCTCGCGTTCACCGCACCCGAACGCTCACCGTTGCGGAGGTCCGCCAGCGCACGGGATGCCGGTCCTTGGGCCCCTTGAGCCCATACATGACAGCCCGGAACTGCACCGCACCACGCCGCGCGGCCTTCACCTGCACGGCGACCCGCCCCTCGGGCCCGCCCCGCCGGACCACGCCCCCACACCCCGCCTGCCGCCAGGCCGCCTTCCCGCTCCGCACCTCGACGCATATCCGCAGATACCGAGCGGCGTCGTCGTCCCCATGAGCACTGACCTTGAAGGCTTTCCCCACGGCAGCCGCCCGGGGCGCCACCACGGACACGTCCCCCTTGGCCTGCGCGGGCGCGGCGGCGAGAGCCACCACGGCGAGCCCGACACCCACTCCACTCAGCCCTCTGCCGATCCCACGCACAGCGACCCCTCCCACGAAGCACTTCCCGCCACCCCTCCAGATGCCGAAACCACTCCCCGGGTTCCCGCGCCGGACCGCCCGAGGCGATCAGCGGCTCACCTGATCCGGGGTCGCGCCGTCCACCGGCGCCCCCACAGGGACGTCCGCCTCGGCCGCGGGTGTCAACGAGAGGACGGCGAGCAGGAACAGCAGGGCCGCGAACAGGACGGGCGCGTTGAGCCCGAAGGCCCGCGCGACCACCCCACCGAGCAGCGCGCCGACCGGCGCCCCCGAGGTGGACGCCGTACGGAAGGCCGCGGCGATCCGCCCCAACAGCGCCTCGGGGCTGCGTTCCTGCATGAGCGTCACCTGGTTGACGTTCCACACCATGCTCATCACACCGAGCAGCGCCATCCCCACGACCAGCGCGCCCACGTGCCGTACGGACCCCATGGCCACGAGGGAGACGAACTGGACGGTGCCGCCCCACATCAGCGCCCGCGCCCGCCCGAACCGCCGGGCGACGCGCTGCGCGAGGAACCCTCCGGCGATGGACCCGACGGAGTACGCGGTCATGGCGGCGGCGAACCCGGCGTCCCCCGCGTCCAGCCACCGCGTGACGACGAGGACCAGGGTCGCGATCAGCGCCCCCATCCCGATGTTGCACAGCAGCGTGGCCGTACAGATCGCGCGCAGCGCCCGGTCCCGCCACAGCACCCGTATCCCCTCGGCGATCTCCCCGCGCAGCGTGCTCCCCGTGGCCCGCGCCTCCCGCTCGGCGGGCCGCACCCGCAGCGAGGCGATGAGCCCGGCGGCGACGAGGTAACTGAGCGCGTCCACCACGAACGGCACGGCCATCCCCACGACCACGAGCACCGGCACGACGGGCCCCGCCAGCAGCCCCCCGGCGACCTGCTGACCGGTCATCAACCGCGCGTTGGCGGCCCCGAGTTGATCCCTCTCGACGACAGCCGGCAGCAGTGCCGTGGACGCGTTGTCGAACAACGTCTGAAGAGTCGTCAGCACAAAGGCGAGCCCCAACAACACCCCCACAGAAGCCTCCCCCAAGGCCACCACCACAGCGAACCCCGCCACCAGCACCCCCCGCACCACATCCACCGCCCACATGGCCCGCCGCTGATCCACCCGATCAGCCAACGCCCCACCCACCAGCCCGAACAACAACCAGGGCACATACCCACAAGCGGTAACAGAAGCAATCACCAACGGATCATCGGTAACGCGCACAGCCAACAAGGGCATAGCGGTATTCCGCAGAGCATCCCCGAACCGCGACACAACAGCGGCAGACCACAATCGCCAGAACTCGCTACCCATGCCCACACGGTAGAGGCGACCACTGACAACGCCAGTTCGTCAGGAGCGCGATCAACCACGACGGCGCCGCAGCCCGAACCGAACAGACCGCGGCACCCCGTTGGGCCTAAATCTCGCCCCGCAACTTGGCCAACGCCTCCGCCAAGATCGCCTCACCATCAGCATCACTACGCCGCTCCCGCACATACGCGAGATGCGTCTTGTACGGCTCGGTCTTCGGCGGAGCCGGCGGATTGTCCCGGTCCTGCCCCGCAGGGAACCCGCACCGAGGACAGTCCCACGTATCCGGCACCTGCGCGTCGCTCGCGAAACTCGGCTGCGTCTCATGCCCGTTGGAGCACCAGAAGGAGAGACGCAGCCGGGGCGCGGACTCGCCCCGCTCGGCCTCGCCCATCGGCCCCGCCCCGACCCGGCTTCCTCGGATCGCGTTGCCACTTGCCACGGTCGTAACTCCCTGCGTGATGGTGCCGCGAAGCGAGTCGGCGTTTCGCTCCACTGCGAGCGGCTCAGTCTACGTAAGACCAACCGGCCTAAGGCCCAACGCGCGTCCAGTGATTGGAGTTACCGCACACAGACGCAAGCCCCATGATAGGCCGCGCCAAGGAGCGCGTACCGAACATGGGGCCTTGCGTGCGTATTGTGCTGCGGGACGCCGCTCAGTTGTTGGCCTTCATGATCAGGCCGAGGACGATGATGCAGGCGAACCAGAGCAGACCGACCACGACGGTGATGCGGTCGAGGTTGCGCTCGGCGACCGAGGAGCCGCCGACGGAGGACTGCATGCCGCCACCGAACATGTCGGAGAGGCCGCCGCCCTTCCCCTTGTGCATCAGCACCAGCAGCATCAGCAGCAGGCTGAAGACGATCAGGGCGATGGAGAACCCCAGAACCACGGCTGGACCAACTTCCTCGGATGCGGATGACGACGGGGACTCTAGTGGATAGTCACTAAGGTCCCCGTCAGGGTACGACGGATCGCCGCTAGGGCCTACTCACTGATCCCGGAAGCGCACGATCTTGACGAACTCGTCGGCGTCGAGGGAGGCGCCACCGACGAGCGCGCCGTCGATGTCGGCCTGCGCCATGATCTCGGCGACGTTCCCGGCCTTGACGGAACCGCCGTACTGGATGCGGACCTTGTCGGCGAGCTCCTGGTCGTACAGCTCGGCGAGCTTGCCCCGGATCGCGGCGCAGACTTCCTGCGCGTCGCCGGCGCCGCAGACCTTGCCGGTGCCGATGGCCCAGACGGGCTCGTAGGCGATGACGACGGTCTCGGCCTGCTCGGCGGCGACGTCCTTCAGGCCGCCCTCGACCTGGGCGAGGGTGTGGGCGACGTGGTTGCCCGCCTCGCGGACCTCCAGTTCCTCGCCGACGCACAGGATCGGGGTGATCCCGTGCTTGAACGCGGCCTTGACCTTGGCGTTCACGGTCTCGTCGGTCTCGGCGTGGTACTGGCGGCGCTCGGAGTGGCCGACGGCGACGTACGCGCACTTCAGCTTGGCGAGCATGGGGCCGGAGATCTCGCCGGTGTAGGCGCCGGAGTCGTACGCGGAGATGTCCTGGGAGCCGTACTTGATCTTCAGCTTGTCGCCGTCGACCAGGGTCTGCACGGAGCGCAGGTCGGTGAAGGGCGCGAGGACGGCGACCTCGACGGCCTCGTAGTCCTTGTCGGCCAGGGCGAACGCGAGCTTCTGGACGTGGGCGATGGCCTCAAGGTGGTTGAGGTTCATCTTCCAGTTGCCCGCCATGATCGGCGTGCGGGTGGTCATGAGGGTCAGTTCTCCAATGCGGCGAGGCCGGGGAGCGTCTTGCCCTCGAGGTATTCGAGGGAGGCGCCGCCACCGGTCGAGATGTGGCCGAATGCGTTCTCGTCGAAGCCCAGGGTGCGCACGGCCGCGGCGGAGTCGCCGCCGCCGACGACCGTGAAGCCCGGGGAGTCGAGGAGAGCCTGGGCGACCGCCTTGGTGCCCTCGGCGAATTCGGGGTGTTCGAAGACGCCCATCGGGCCGTTCCAGAAGACGGTGGCGGCGTCGGCGATCTTCGAGGCGTACAGCGTGCCGGAGGCGGGGCCGATGTCGAGGCCCATGCGGTCGGCGGGGATGGCGTCGGCTGCGACGGTGGTGGAGCCGGCCGGGGCCTTGGTCTTCAGGTCGGGGAAGGCGGGGGCGACCACCGCGTCGACCGGCAGGACCAGCTCGACGCCGGTCTTCTCGGCGCGCTCGATGTACTCCAGGACGGCCGGGATCTGGTCCTCCTGGAGGAGGGAGGCGCCGACCTCGTGGCCCTGTGCCTTGAGGAAGGTGAAGGCCATGCCGCCGCCGATGAGGATGCGGTCGGCCTTGCCGAGGAGCTCGTCGATGACGGCGAGCTTGTCGGAGACCTTGGCGCCGCCGAGGACGACGACGTAGGGGCGCTTGACGTCGTCGGTGAGCTTCTTGAGGACGCCGACCTCGGTGGCGATGAGGTACCCGGCGTAGTGCGGGAGGCGCGCGGGGAGGTCGAAGACGGAGGCGTGCTTGCGGTGGACCGCGCCGAAGCCGTCGCCCACGTACACGTCCGCGAGGGCGGCGAGCTGACCTGCGAACTCGCCGCGCTCGGTGTCGTCCTTCGAGGTCTCGCCCGCGTTGAAGCGGAGGTTCTCGACGACCGCGACCTGGCCGTTGCCGAGGGCCGCGGTGACGGCCCGCGCGGAGTCCCCGACCGTGTCGGTGGCGAAGGCGACGTCCTGGCCGATGATCTCGCCGAGCCGGGCGGCGACGGGGGCGAGGGAGAACGCGGGGTCCGGGGCACCCTTGGGACGGCCGAGGTGCGAGGCGACGATCACCTTGGCGCCCGCGGCGGCGAGCGCGCTGATGGTCGGCGCGACGGCACGGATACGGCCGTCGTCGGTGATCGCGGTGCCGGCCAGCGGGACGTTCAGGTCGGCGCGGACGAAGACCCGCTTGCCTTCGACGCCGCTTTCGACGAGTTCGTCGATCGTCTTCAATGCAGTCTCCAGGAGGGTGGCTCTTGATCGTACGAGGGCGGTGACGCGCGACAGGGCCCGGGCAGCGCCTCTTCGCATGCTGCCCGAGCCCTGCGGCTCACATCGGTGCGGTGCCTGTCAGGCGGTGATCAGAGCCGGGCGCCGACGAAGACCGTGAGGTCGACGAGGCGGTTGGAGTAGCCCCACTCGTTGTCGTACCAGCCGATGATCTTCACCTGCTTGCCCTGGACCATGGTCAGGGACGAGTCGAAGGTGCAGGAGGCCGGCCAGTTGACGATGTCCGAGGAGACGATCGGGTCCTCGGTGTAGTCGAGGTAGCCCTTCAGCTCGCCCTGGGCCGCCTTCTGGAAGGCCGCGTTGACCTCTTCCTTGGTGACGACGCGCTCGGTCTCGACGACGAGGTCGGTGACGGAACCGGTCGGGACCGGGACGCGCATCGCCATGCCGTTGAGCTTGCCGGACAGCTCCGGGATGACCACGCCGAGGGCCTTCGCGGCGCCGGTGGACGCCGGGATGATGTTCTCGGCGGCGGCGCGGGCGCGGCGCAGGTCCTTGTGCGGGAAGTCCTGGAGGCGCTGGTCGCTGGTGTAGGCGTGGACCGTGGTCATCAGGCCCGAGACGATGCCGAAGTTCTCCAGGAGGACCTTGGCCATCGGCGCCACGCAGTTGGTGGTGCAGGAGGCGTTCGAGATGATGTCGTGCGCGCTCGCGTCGTACTTGTCCTCGTTGACGCCGAGCACGATGGTGATGTCCTCGTCGGTCGCCGGAGCGGAGATGAGGACCTTCTTGGCGCCGCCCGCGATGTGCTTGGCAGCGTCGGCGCGCTTGGTGAAGATGCCGGTCGACTCGATGACGATGTCGACACCCAGCTCGCCCCACGGGATCTGGGCGGGGTCGCGCTCGGAGAGGACCTTGATGACGTGGCCGTCGACCGTGATGGTGTCGGCGGTGTGCGTCACCTCGGCCTGGAGACGGCCGAGGACCGTGTCGTACTTGAGCAGGTGGGCGGTGGTCGCGGTGTCACCCAGGTCGTTGACAGCCACGACCTCGATGTCGGCACCCTGCGCCAGCAGCGCGCGGAAGTAGTTGCGGCCGATACGGCCGAAGCCGTTGATGCCTACGCGGATCGTCACGAACCGATCTCCTCGTTGGTACGCCGGCCTTCGTCGCCGGCGAGCTGTTTTTGGGATGTCCCC
The DNA here is from genome assembly GCF_033794345.1 of Streptomyces niveiscabiei. NCBI lineage: Bacteria > Bacillati > Actinomycetota > Actinomycetes > Kitasatosporales > Streptomycetaceae > Streptomyces > Streptomyces niveiscabiei. Next base: position 405,530 of record NZ_JARAYJ010000004.1, on the reverse strand, counting down.
GACCACCCCCGACCCTACCTCTCCGGGGCGGCGGCGGTGACATCGAGTCGTGCCATACACGGCGAGGCGGTCCGTACCCACCAGTAGGGGTACGGACCGCCAGGACCCGGAAAACCCTCACTCACCTCTCAAGTGAGGCAAGGGCCTTTCCGATGAGCGCCTTGCGGTCCGCCGCCGTGGTCAGGTGCTCCAGGCCGAAGCCCAGCAGCACGGTGTCGTCCGTGGTGACGGCGCCGTACGTCTGGAACAGCGCGCCCGTGCGCGTCCAGTCCTTCAGCACGGCCGGGCTGCCCGCCGGGGGCCCGGTGACCTGCCAGGCGCCGAGCGAGGTCTCGAAGCCCTCCGCCTGGGTCGCCGTGCCGCCCACGACGAGGGACGTGTCGTCGAGGAGCACGCCGTGGCCGCCGGTGCCGGGGTCGGTGACGTACGCGAACGACACCTCGACGCTCTTCCCGGCGTACGCGCTCAGGTCGAACTCGACCTGCTGCCAGCCGCTGGAGGTCCCGGTGAACGCGTTCCAGGCGCCGGAGGACCCGGTGCTGGCGCACGCGCTCCCGTTCAGGGTCAGGTAGTGGCTCAGCCAGGGGTGCTCGCCGATGTAGAAGCCGCCGCCGCACTCGGCGGGTACGGCCGTGTCGGTCGCGCCGTTCTTCTCCGGCAGGGTCGTCCAGTCGGCGCCGCCCGCGCTGTGCGCCTCGACGATCGCGTTGTCGTACCCCTTCTCGGTGTCCCAGAACAGCCGCGCCCGCAGGGTGGGTTGCTGGGCCGCGGTCACCGAGGTCAGGTCGATCGTCCGGGTGAGCCGCTTGTAGGCGTCGTCGGTGTGCACGGCCGCCGCCATGTACGAGCCCGAGTACGGGCCGTACGGGTTGACCGTCCCGGCGTACTGCCCGGCGCCCGCGCTCGCGAACTGGGGGTACTCGTCGGCCGGGAGTTCGTCCGAGGTGACGCCGTACGTGCCCGCCTGGTCCAGCGGGTTGCCGGGGGCGCCGGCCAGCAGGGCGGAGAAGCCGGTCAGCTTCCCGGAGCCGGTGACGCCGGTCGCGCCCGCGACCGAGGTGCGGGAGTAGGCGCCCAGGTAGTACTGGCTGAAGTCGTCGGAGGGGGTGCCGTCGCCGAGGTCGACCGTGCCGCCGGCCCGCTCGCCGGCCTCGATCAGCTTGCCGCCCTCGTTGAGGTAGGCCCGCAGTTCGAGCTGCGTCGGGTTCCCAGGGACCGCGGCGCCCGTGTAGTGCACGACCGTACGGAAGTGCTTCAGCACCCCGAGCGCGTCCGGCACGCCCTGCGTGGCGACGTCCCACACGACCGCCTTGCGGCCGTTGGCCTTCAGCGCGTCGACGTACGCCTGCGCCTGTGTCGCCTTGGCGCCCTCCTCGGCGACGACGAGCGTGTCCGCGGTGGCCCGCCGGGCCACGGTGTACGTGAACCTGCCGCTGGAGACCTTCTTGCCGGCCCTGGTCTCGCCGGTGAACCACACCTCGACCTTGTCCCCGGGGCGGCCGTCCCGCACCTTCGCGCGGTACTCGTCGTAGTAGAGGTTGTCCTCCCCGCCGAACGTCTCCCCGCCCTTCCACGCCCTCAGCGGCACGTCGTGCGTACGGCCGCCGTTGACGCGGTACTTGAGCTCCTTGTCCCGCAGCGCCTTGCGGGCGACGACGGCGACCTCCTGACCGGCGCCGCGCGCGTACGACGTGGTGAAGGGCGCCGGGGTGAGATCGGCGGCCTTCAGGCCCAGCGAGGACTTCGGCTGGTCCGGGGCCTGCGCGGACTCGGCGACCGAGAGCGCGAACGGCACGTTCTTCGCGAACTCCTGCTGGATCAGCTTCTCGTCGTCCGGGAACGTGAAGATCGAGCGGCAGTCGGCCGCGTTCCACTGATCGTTCGGGTCGAGGTCGGACGCGGTCTGGCACGTCGACATCTCCGGGGTGAACATCGCCATCCCGTTGACGTTCGACGCGTGCCCGTCGGCCTCGCCGTTCGTCGTGTACAGCTCCGAGGAGACCTGCGGGCGGTAGCCGGGGATCGCCGAGTTCTCCGGCGTGCCCGCGAGCGCCTTGTAGACGACGTCGTCCGGCGTGTCCGTCGCCACCTGCCAGCCGACCCCGTACAGCAACAGCTGGGCGGCGGAGTGGTAGTTGATGCCGTACGTGAACCCGATGCGCTTCTCGAAGGAGTCGAGCGCCTTCGTCTCCGGCTCGGAGCCGGGCGCGGTCCCGCGGTAGGTCTCGCTGGTCGGGTTGGGGGACGAACCCTCGTCGTCGTAGCCCCACTTGTAGGCGAAGTTGCGGTTCAGGTCGACGCCGTCGCCCGTCGAGATCACGCCGTCGCCGTTGTTGTCGCGCAGGTTCTTGCGCCACAGGCGGGTGGAGGCGTCCTTGAACGTGTAGTCGTAGCCGTCCGGGTTGGCCGACAGCAGAAACCACAGCTCGGTGGAGTCGACGATCTTTCTGATCCGCTTGTCGTTCCGGTAGTTGTCCAGGTAGTGGTGCATCAGCCGCCGGGTCATCTCCGGGGTGATCCACTCGCGCGCGTGCTGGTTCGAGGCGTACAGGACGGCCGGCCTGCTGCCGTCCTTGGTCTTCTTCGCGCCCTTGGTGAGCTTCAGCGCGAGGATGTCCTGGCCGCCCACGGTCTTGCCGATCGACACGACCTTGGTGAGGCCCGGGTTCTGCTGCGCGGTGCGGAGGATCTCCTCCTTGAGGCCACCGGTGCCGCTGTACGGCCTGAACACCCCGTCGGACGCGGCCTCGACGCGGCGCTCGGCCTTCGAGGAGAGGGTGTGCTCCGTGAGCTCGATGCCCTGCTTCTCCAGGGCGCCGGCCTGCTGGTCGGTGAGGTAGACCTCGACGGTCGCCTCGCCCTTCGCCGGGACCGCCTCGCTCAGCTCGTGCCCGTCCTGGCCCGCCTTGAGCAGCAACGGCACCTGGGCCTTGGTGACTTCGGCGCGGAAGACCTTGACCTCGTCCCCGTTCTTCCCCTCGCCGGGTGCGCCCGGCTGTGCCTGCGCGATCGGCGCGACGGCGGCTCCGCCAGCCAGCAGCGCCCCTACGGCGAGGATCGATCTCGCTCTGCGTCTCATGAACTCCCCTAGCCCTGGTCCACCACATCCACGAACAGGTGCTCAGGCTCATGAGGGGGCGCGGCGGCGTCAAGGGCGCCTCGGGGGAAAACCACGCGTATGGGCCAATGTTCGAGGGGGGCTCCAGAGCGGGAGGCGCCGCCTTCGCAGGCGACGCCCGGCGTCATGGTCAGCCCGCGAGGTTGTCGGCCAGCTCCTCGCTGAGGTTCGCCTCCGTGCCGGGGATGCCGAGGTCGGTCGCCCGCTTGTCGGCCATCGCGAGGAGGCGGCGGATACGGCCGGCCACGGCGTCCTTGGTGAGCGGCGGGTCCGCGAGGGCGCCGAGCTCTTCGAGGGACGCCTGCTTGTGGTCCATGCGCAGGCGCCCGGCGGCGGCGAGGTGCTCGGGGACCTCCTCGCCGAGGATCTCCAGCGCGCGCTGCACCCGGGCCCCGGCGGCGACGGCCGCCCGCGCCGACCTGCGCAGGTTCGCGTCGTCGAAGTTGGCGAGGCGGTTCGCGGTGGCGCGGACCTCGCGCCGCATCCGGCGCTCCTCCCAGGCCAGCACCGACTCGTGCGCGCCGAGCCTGGTCAGCAGCGCCCCGATCGCGTCGCCGTCGCGGACGACGACCCGGTCCACGCCCCGCACCTCGCGGGCCTTCGCCCCGATGGAGAGCCTGCGGGCGGCGCCGACCAGGGCGAGCGCGGCCTCGGGACCCGGGCAGGTCACTTCGAGGGAGGAGGAGCGGCCCGGCTCGGTGAGCGAGCCGTGCGCCAGGAAGGCCCCGCGCCAGGCCGCCTCGGCGTCGCAGGTGGCCCCGGAGACGACCTGCGGGGGGAGCCCCCGGATCGGCCGGCCCCGCCCGTCCACGAGGCCCGTCTGACGCGCGAGCTGATCGCCGCCGGCGACCACGCGCACGACGTACCGCGAACCCCTGCGCAGCCCGCCGGGCGCCATCACGATCAGCTCCGAGCTGTGCCCGAAGATCTCCAGGATGTCCCGCTTGAGCCGGCGGGCCGCCATCGCCGTGTCCAGCTCCGCCTCGATCACGATCCGCCCGCTCACCAGGTGCAGGCCGCCGGCGAACCGCAGGATGGCCGAGACCTCTGCTTTCCTACAGCAGGTCCGGGTGACGGGGAGCCGGGAGATCTCGTCCTTCACCGCTGCCGTCATCGCCATGGGCCGATCCTTCCATGCATCCGAAAAATACGGTCGTACGCGGCGGCCAGCAGCTCCGGGTCGTGCCGCGGAGTCCCGTCGGGCCGGGCCACCGGCGCCAGCTCGACCGCGGCGCCGAACGGTTTGGCGGCGTCGGTCAGGGATTCGCGGTCGGGCACGGCGGCCTCGTCGGCCAGCACCACGTCCAGGGCGAGTTTAGGGGCGTGTCGCCCCAAAACCTCCAAATGACGCTGCGGTGAGAACCCGTCGGTTTCGCCCGGCTGGGGGGCGAGATTCAGCGAGAGCACCCGGCGCGCCTTCGTCTGCGTCAGGGCCTCCACCAGCTCCGGGACCAGCAGATGGGGCATCACGGAGGAGAACCAGGACCCGGGGCCCAGAACCACCCAGTCGGCGTCCCGGACGGCCGCCACGGCCTCCGGCACGGCGGGCGGGTCGTGCGGCACGAGGTGCACGGACTGCACCTCGCCGGGCGTCAGCGCGACCGTCGCCTGCCCGCGTACGGTGTCCACCTCGTCCGGCCGCGCCGGGTCGTGCCCCTTGACGAGGGCCTCCAGCTCCAGCGGCACCGCCGACATCGGCAGCACCCTGCCGTGCGCCCCGAGGAGCTTGCCGACCAGGTCGAGGGCCTGGACGTGGTCCCCGAGCTGCTCCCACAGGGCGACGATCAGGAGGTTGCCGACCGCGTGGCCGTTGATCTCGCCCTGCGACTGGAAGCGGTGCTGGACGACCCTGGCCCAGGTCTGGCCCCAGTCGTCGTCCCCGCACAGCGCGGCGAGCGCCTTGCGCAGGTCGCCGGGCGGGAGCACGCCCAGCTCGTCCCGCAGCCGGCCGCTGGAGCCGCCGTCGTCGGCGACGGTGACGACGGCCGTGAGGTCGCCGGTGATCCGGCGCAGCGCGGCGAGCGAGGCCGACAGGCCCATGCCGCCGCCGAGCGCGACCACCTTGGGCTGCGCGCCCCTGCGGCGCGGTCTCGCCCCGCGTGCCTCGACCGGCCGCCCCGCCCGGCCCGACTGCCCCTCGGGCACCCCCCTGCGCAGCCGGCCCAGCCGCGGAGTACGTCCTGTCATTCCCGTCCCATGTCCCGGTGCACGACCACCGTCTCCACGCCCTCGGCCGCGAGTCGCGCGGCGAGCTTCTCCGACATCGCCACGGACCGGTGCTTGCCGCCCGTACAGCCGACGGCGATGGTCACGTACCGCTTGCCCTCACGACGGTAGCCCGCGGCGATCAGCTGGAGGAGCTCGGCGTACCGGTCGAGGAACTCCTTCGCGCCGGGCTGGCCGAGGACGTACGCCGCGACCTCCTCGTTCAGGCCGGTGTAGGGGCGCAGCTCCGGGACCCAGTGGGGGTTGGGCAGGAAGCGCATGTCGACGACCAGGTCGGCGTCCACGGGGAGGCCGTACTTGAAGCCGAACGACATGACCGTGGCCCGCAGCTCCGGCTCCTCCTCGCCCGCGAACTGGGCGTCCATCTTGGCGCGCAGCTCGTGGACGTTGAGGCTGGAGGTGTCGATCACCAGGTCGGCGTCCCCGCGCAGCTCGCGCAGCAGCTCGCGCTCGGCGTCGATGCCGTCGACGATGCGGCCGTCGCCCTGGAGGGGGTGCGGGCGGCGCACCGACTCGAAGCGGCGCACCAGCGCGTCGTCCGAGGACTCCAGGAACACGATCCGGCGGGTGACGTGCTTGGACTCCAGGTCGGCGAGGGACTCGCGGAGGTTGTCGAAGAAACGCCGGCCGCGGACGTCCACGACGACGGCGATCCTCGCGACGTTCCCCTGCGAGCGGGCGCCCAGCTCCACCATGGTGGGGATCAGGGCGGGCGGGAGGTTGTCGACGACGAACCAGCCGAGGTCCTCCAGGCACTTCGCGGCCGTCGAGCGGCCGGCGCCCGACATGCCGGAGATGATGACCAGCTCGGGGATCGCCGCGTCGGGGATCCCGGGCGCCGGTGTCTCGGTACTCACCTGTTCTTCTTCCTGACGCTTCTCGTGCTCGCTCATGGCTCCTGTCCCCGTTCCTCGCGTTCTTCGCGCACTTCGTCTTCCATGATCTCTCCCGTGGCCGTGTTGACGGCGGGCGCCGCCGGGGCCGCCTGTGCGAGAGTCACGGCGATGGTCTCGGCCGTCTTGCGGCCTATGCCCGGGACCTCGCAGATCTGGTCGATCGTCGCGGAACGCAGCTTCTTCACCGAGCCGAAGTGCTTGATCAGCGCCTGCTTGCGGGTCTCGCCGAGTCCCGGTACGTCGTCCAGCGGGCCCGCGCGGAACCTCTTGGCCCGTTTGGTGCGCTGATACGTGATCGCGAACCGGTGCGCCTCGTCGCGCACGCGTTGCAGAAGGTACAGGCCCTCGCTGGTGCGTGGCATGACCACCGGGTCGTCGTCGTCCGGGAGCCAGACCTCCTCCAGGCGCTTGGCGAGCCCGCAGACGGCGATGTCGTCGATGCCGAGTTCGTCGAGGGCGCGTTTCGCTGCCGCGACCTGGGGCTGGCCGCCGTCGACCACGAGGAGCTGCGGGGGGTAGGCGAACTTCTTGGGGCGGCCGTCTTCCTCGGTGAAGGCGTTGCCGACCGGGGCGTTGCCGATCGGGGTGTCGGGGCCGGCTGCCGTGTCGGGGCCGGCTGCCGTGTCGCCGCCGTCGGTTGTCGTGTCCTCGTCGGTCCACTCGCCGGTGCGCTCTTTCTCCGCGAGGTAGCGGCGGAAGCGGCGGGTGATCACCTCGTGCATGGACCGGACGTCGTCCTGGCCCTCGAAGCTCTTGATCTGGAAGCGGCGGTACTCGCTCTTGCGGGCCAGGCCGTCCTCGAAGACGACCATGGAGGCCACGACGTCGTCGCCCTGGAGGTGGGAGATGTCGAAGCACTCGATGCGCAGGGGCGCGCTGTCCAGGCCGAGGGCCTCGGCGATCTCCTCCAGCGCGCGGGAGCGGGTCGTGAGGTCGGAGGCACGCTTCGTCTTGTGCAGGATGAGGGCCTGCTGGGCGTTGCGCGCGACGGTCTCCATCAGGGCCCGCTTGTCGCCGCGCTGCGGGATGCGCAGGGAGACGGCGGCGCCGCGCCTGCCGGTCAGCCACTCCTGGACCGGCTCCACGGGGTCCGGCAGCGCGGGGACCAGGACCTCCTTGGGGACCGCGTCCCCGGTCTCCTCGCCGTAGAGCTGCTGGAGGGCGTGCTCCACGAGACCCGCGGTCGTCACCGCCTCCACCCGGTCGGTGACCCAGCCGCGCTGGCCGCGCACCCGGCCGCCCCTGACGTGGAAGATCTGGACGGCCGCCTCCAGCTCGTCCTCCGCGACGGCGATCAGGTCGGCGTCGGTCGCGTCCGCGAGCACGACCGCGCTCTTCTCCATCGCCTTCCTGAGCGCCTCGATGTCGTCGCGCAGCCGGGCCGCCCGCTCGTACTCCAGCTCGTCGGCCGCCGCCATCATCTGCTTCTCCAGCCGGCGCAGGTACGTACCCGTCCGGCCGGTCATGAAGTCGCAGAACTCCTCGGCCAGTTCGCGGTGCTCCTCGGCGGAGACCTTCTCCACGCACGGCGCCGAGCACTTCCCGATGTAGCCCAGCAGACACGGCCGCCCCGTCCGCGCCGCGTTCCTGAACACGCCCGCCGAGCACGTCCGCACCGGGAACACCCTCAGCAGCAGGTCCACCGTGTCCCGGATCGCCCACGCGTGCCCGTACGGCCCGAAGTACCGCACGCCCTTCTTCTTCTGACCCCGCATCACCTGGACCCGCGGGTACTCCTCGTTCATCGTCACCGCGAGGTACGGGTAGCTCTTGTCGTCCCGGTACTTCACGTTGAACCGCGGGTCGTACTCCTTGATCCAGGAGTACTCCAGCTGGAGCGCCTCGACCTCCGTGGACACCACGGTCCACTCCACGGACGCCGCGGTCGTCACCATCGTCCGCGTCCGGGGATGCAGTCCGGCCAGATCCTGGAAGTAACTCCCCAGCCGCTGGCGCAGGCTCTTGGCCTTCCCGACGTAGATCACCCGCCGGTGCTCGTCGCGGAACTTGTACACCCCCGGAGACTCCGGGATCTCACCCGGCTTCGGGCGGTAGCTGGAGGGATCGGCCATACCCCCCACCCTACTGTCGCCGACTGACACTCAGGTGTCGCCGAGAAGTCGCCCAGCGGGGTCCGGGGCGGGTGAGCGGGCCGGGGTGGGCGGGGGTGAGCGGGCCGGGGTGGGCGGGGTGTCCCGGTTCCTTCCGGTCGGCTCCGCCTGCGGCGGTTTCCTCCCGTGTCTCCCGTGCTCCGGGTTCCCCCCGAGGCACCCGCTTCCCCGCCCCGACGACACGACTCGGCCACCCCTCCCATCCGCCCCCGTCACAACTGTTGTCGCCGCCTGAGCGACACGCTTCAATGCGGGGAACTCGGGGCCGTGAACAGCGTCGTACGGGTGAGCCGTAGGAAGAGGCAGAAAACCCTCCTGCGTCATCGGGGAGGCCCCGATCCACGCGAACGGTCTGACCAGCCGTTGTTCACAGAAAGGCCCCTCCATGCCGCACACCGCACAGCACGCGGGCCCCTCCGACGTCACAGCGGAACTGGACACGGCCCTGCGAGGCGGCCCCTTCCACGTCGCCCTGCGGGCCGCGATAGCCGCACGCGGCCTGCCCCTGCAACGCGTCCAGCACCATCTCTCCCGCTACGGCGTCAGAGTCGGCGTCACCAGCCTGAGCTACTGGCAGCAGGGCGCCCGCCGCCCGCAGCGCCCGGAGTCCCTGCGCGCGGTCCGTGCCCTGGAGGAGATCCTCCACCTCCCGGAGGAGTCCCTGATCCGCCTCCTCGCCGAGGTCGAGGACGACATCGCCCCCGGCCGCCCCGCCGCCCGCTCCTACCGCGCCCTCCTCCAGGCCACCGACGTCATGGAGCGCCTCCTCACCGACCTGGGCTGCCCGCTCGACCCCGGCCTCCAGACCATCGGCCACCACGAACGCGTCCGCATCGGCGCCGACCGTGAACTCCTCGCCCGCGAGGCCCACCACATCGTCCGCGCCCACCGCGACGGAGTCGACCGCTTCGTCGCCGTCCACCACGGCGACCCCGGCTGCGCGCCGGACCGGATGGAGGTGCGCGCCCTGGAGAACTGCCGCACCGGCCGCGTCCGCCACCACGAGGAGACCGGCATCCTCGTCGCCGAGCTGCTCTTCGACACCCGGCTGCGCCCCGGCGACACCTTCCTCTTCCGGTACGAGGTGGAGGACGGCACCGCCGGCGCCTCCCGCGAGTACGTCCACGACGTCAACCTCGCGGGCGGTCAGTACGTCCTACAGATCCAGTTCGACGAACAGGCCCTCCCCGCCCGCTGCCACCGCTTCACCCAGCACTCCTACGCCGCCCCGCGCACCGGCCGCCAGTCCCTCCCCCTCAGCGGCAGCCACCACTCGGTCCACCTGGTCGAACCCCGCCTGCGCACCGGCATAGTGGGCATCGGCTGGGACTGGGAGTAGCCGGCCGCGCACCACCTCACCTCCCAGAGCGGCCCGTCACCCCGGAGCCCCGAACTCCGGGGCCGCTCCCCAAACTCCGGCCACCACTGCCCCACGCGCCGGGGCCACTCCTCGAACTCCGGCCACCACTTCCCCCCACTCGCCGGAGCGGCTTGCGGCTTGCGGCTTGCGGCTTGCGGCTTGCGGCTTGCGGCTTGCGGCTTGCGGCTTGCGGCTTGCGGCTTGCGGCTTGCGGCTTGCGGCTTG